>JBGTJW010000297.1:0-4660 GCA_041744955.1 Stenomitos sp.
CGAGGGATCTCTCAAGAAAAGTTACCGTTGTACCGGGGCTGGTTTGAGTTCGTTCACAACGCTAAAAAGCGAGGCAGAGCCTTACTCAGTGCTTGATTGGAAAACCTACTTGCTTAACTCCCCGTAATCCCTATTGAGCCAATTCCCATTGAGTACAAGAAGGGTCAGATGGGCAGGCATCTCAGTGATCACTTTCAGCTTTGCGCCGCAGGTCTCTGTCTGGAGGAACGCACTGGCAGGGCGATCGCTCACGGAGAGATTTTCTATCACGCCAATCGCCGTCGCTAAAGAGTTCCCTCTACTACGGAGTGACGACATTTAACCGAAGCGGCGATCGCAGTGGCGCATCAAGCCTCCCATCAATTGATGCCTACTCCCATTAACCAATCGAAAAAGTGTCAGGCTTGCAGCCTTCAGTCCATTTGTTTGCCGCTCGAAGTCAAGCACTTATCAAGCCTTCAGGCTTAGTTATTAAAACCTATGTCCACCCTCTACATCACTCAACCGGACGCCATTCTCAATAAGACCTACGAAGCGTGCACGGTTTCGCTCAAGCAACCAGACGGTTCCTGGGAAAAACAAGCGATTCCTGCTCAAATGGTGGAGCAAGTGGTGTTGATGGGCAACCCGCAGGTGGTGAGAGATGCGTTTGTCTACGCTTTGGCATTGGGCATGCCCATCCATTATCTATCCAGTTTTGGCATTATAGTCTTACAGACACAGCACGCCAAGTATTCCTGCAAGCCTTTGACAGCAAGCTGAAGGATGAGTTCAAGCACCCTGTTTTTGATTACCGTTGCTCGTATCAACGGGCGATCGAACTTCAGGCTCGACTACTCAGCTGCCATCTTCAGGAGGGTGTTCCTTCCAAACCCTTGATCATGCGATGAGTACACTGTTCCATCTCATCATCTATGACCTGGCTGATACAAAGGTGGCTAACAAACGTCACACAGGCTACATAAAACGCTTTCCGGCTGTAGTCAGTGGGAGAAGCTGGTTAAGTCCGACGAGGATTCAGGTAAGGATTTATGTGCTGATACAGAGTCAGTAAAGCGTACGTTAACTAACGACTTAGAGAAGCCACGCCAAGACGAGTTAATTATCCTATAGCCAGGGCATATTTTTTGGCAGACCGAAGTGAGGTCAAAATCTCCGGGGGGTTTGCCAAAAGCGCCAGAACTTTGAAAAATCAATACTTTCTCGTTTTTGCAGGCACAACGAAAGGGGCTATGGTAGGGTTTTTGATGATTGATTTTGACATTTCAACCGAGGTCTGCCAAAATTGTGTTCATAACCTTCTCACAGTCGGCTTTCCAAGCAGCGCGGTCGCAAACCCCAAATCCCGGTTACGGGACTGAAAGAATTTTGAAGTCAACGACCACTCCAAAGCGTTGCGAGTCGCAAACCCCAAATCCCGGTTACGGGACTGAAGGTTGATGCCAAACACAAAGACTTGGTTTGGTTCCAGAGTCGCAAACCCCAAATCCCGGTTACGGGACTGAAAGTTTAACTTGCCGCCGCTCCAAAGTTTTTGCGAACCGTCGCAAACCCCAAATCCCGGTTACGGGGCTGAAAGGTGGATCTTGGCTGTGACCAGTCGTTCCTGACTTTCGGTCGCAAACCCCAAATTCCGGTTATGGGGCTGAAACTGAAAGGTGTCCTTTTGCCAAACTGAACTTTGGTCGCAAACCCAAATCCCGACCTACGGGGCTATCTACATATAGAGGATGAAAGTCAAGCTGGTGACGTAAAGTAGGGTTTAACGGCTTCTTATCTCCTTTACCTTCCTTAGCATTGAGACTTTTGCGATCGTCTAAGACACTTTAACTCAACTTTTTGGATGAAAGCAGGGCATTAAGCAGGCTGATGACTGCAGCGCTAGCAAGCAGTGCCGTTGCGAAAGCTAAAGCGTGCTTACTAGCGCTGAGTCGATAAGTGAGGGTTTATCCTGATTAAAAGGCTGCCTCTAACTTTTGGACAACTTATCCTTCTCAAATTCAACTTTTGGACATTTTTTGGTTTCAGAGTCTCCAGCTTCTACTTTGCTGTTTAATGAAGGAATCAGCATTATAGCTATCTTGCTGGACAACTTATGGTTACAGTCACATGTTTCGCTGCACGATCGAGTCTGCGTCAGGCAACGTGCTTGTACCAAGTCCAGTAGTAATCTGGCTTGCACTCGATCGCGACTGTACAACATTCGTTGCCGTGCTTCTAGCATGGGTATGACCACTTTTAAGCTAGACCCCGAAGCAGGAAGCAGGGCAATCGCGTGATTCAGCACAACGCGCACTTCTTTAACAAAAGAAACTGGTTAGGATTGATGTCTGCTCTTGTTTCCAACCGTTAGCTATTGTTGCTTGCTGACCCGATTCATGACTCAACCCTTACCAGAACCTACGTTGCCCTCGGTTCCCTTGCCTACTCATGAAGCGGAACGATTAAAGGCATTGCGCCGGTACAACATTCTTGATACACCGCCGGAAGCTGCCTTCGATCGCATTACTGCTTTAGCTGCACGCTTGTTTGGCATACCGATCGTGCTGGTTTCCTTAATTGATGAATCGCGGGGTTGGTTCAAGTCAGTGTACGGTTTTGATCGCCAAGAAGTGCAGCGAAATGCCACTATTTGCAGTCTGACACTGCTATCTAACGATGTTTTAGTCATCCCCGACACCCGCCAGGACGATCGCCTTCGTTGCAACCCCTTTGTGCAGAATGAACCTGGTCTACGGTTTTATGCGGGTGCGCCTTTACTGACTCAGGATGGCTTTAACCTCGGCACCCTTTGCCTGCTCGATACCCAACCACGCGCAGCGCTAACCGACGCGCAGCAGGCTGTATTGTCCGATCTGGCTGCGATGGTGATGGATGAACTAGAGCTACGCTTGGCAGCTCGCAAAGTCGCCCAGCTTGATACAGCCTTGTTAGAAGTCACGCAGGGGGTTTCTGTCGCCACGGGTGAAGCCTTCTTCTCGGCTCTGGTGCAACATTTCACCAAAACGTTAGGGGTAGATTGCACCTACATTGGTCTGGTAGAGGGGGCAAACCAGGATGCTATTAAGACGATCGCTGCCTGTGCCAGCGGTCAAATTATCGCTAACTTTGAGTACTTACTGCGCGACACACCTTGCCAACAGGTGATCCAAAAACAAACCTTGTGTTGCTATCCCGATGGCGTTCAAGCGCAGTTTCCTCAAGCGCCGCTGCTAGCACCGCTCAGGGTAGAGAGCTACGCAGCAATGCCATTTTTTGACTCGGCAGGTACACCGCTGGGACTGCTGGGCATCATGGATAGCAAACCTTTAGTCAATCTTCAGCTTGTAGAGTCTTTACTGACGATCTTTGCCCTGCGGACTGCCACTGAATTGGAGCGCCAGCAAGCGGAGATTGCCCGACAACAAGTGCAGCAAGAGTTGAAGCATCAGGTAGAACAACGAACGGCTGCCTTGTCCAAAGCAAATCAACGTCTTCAACTAGAAATTGCTGAACGCCAGCAAGCGGAAGCCGCCCTGCAAAAAGAACAAGAAATGCTGAGGGTGTTGCTAGATAACGTGCAGGCAGGTATTGTCGCCTGTAACGCCGATGGACTTTTAACGCTCTTTAATCGATCGGCACGAGAATTTCATGGGCTGCCAGAGCAACCGATCCCCTCTGACCAGTGGGCAGAATGTTATGACCTGTACCTGCCAGATGGCAAAACGCGGATGCCTAAAGACGAGATTCCCCTCTTTCGTGCCTTCGAGGGAGAAACCGTTTTCAACGTTGAGATGGTGATTGCTCCCAAGGCAGGGATGACGCGCACCTTGTTGACCAGTGGGCAAAGCATTGCTGATGCTCAAGGCAACAAACAGGGCGCAGTGGTGGTTATGCACGACATCACTAAACTCAAACAAGCAGAAGCCGTTCGCTTGAGCCTTGCCGAGGAACGTGCCCAATTAATTCGAGAGCAAGTGCAGGAGCAAACGGCTCGCCTGGAAGCTGAAACTGAGCAGCGACGATCGGCGTTTCTGGTTGATGTCAGTACCGCACTGGCATCGTCATTGGATTACGAACAAACGCTTCAAAGCGTTGTCAGATTGGTCGTACCCTATTTTGCAGACTGGTGTTGTGTGGATTTATTGAATGATGACGGTACCATTAGTCGCGTTGCAGTGGCTCATGCTGATCCCCAAAAGGCGCAGTTGGGTTGGGAACTCGCACAACGTTTCCCCAGGCACTTAGATGATGGGTATGGCATCTCTCAGGTTATGAAAACCGGACAAAGTGAAATTGCGATCGACATTACCGATGAACAACTCGCGGCGACTGTACCCAATCCTGAGTATCTAGAAATTTTGCAAAGCGTAGGCTTAAGGTCGTGTATTGTTGCTCCATTGCAAGCACGTGGACGAGTCTTGGGCAGCATCTCCTTTGTGTTTACTGAATCAAATCGCCATTACAGCCTGACCGATCTTGCTCTAGCGCAAGATTTGGCGCGTCAAGCCGCGATCGCCATTGACAATGCTTACCTTTATCACACCGCTCAACAGGCAAAGCAAGCTGCTGAAACCGCTGCCGATCGCACGACTCGCCTACAAATGGTGACCGCCGCTCTCTCAGAATCTCTGACACCTGTTCAAGTAGCAGCGGTGATTGTAGAGCACAGTACTGCGGC
>JBGTJW010000298.1:0-13124 GCA_041744955.1 Stenomitos sp.
GCCTTTTGCCTTTTGCCTTTTGCCTTTTGCCTTTTGCCTTTTGCCTTTTGCCTTTTGCCTTTTGCCTTTTGCCTTTTGCCTTTTGCCTTTTGCCTTTTGCCTTTTGCCTTTTGCCTTTGCTTCTGTCTTTTGCCTTTCGCCTTTCACCTTTGCTTCTGTCCTCGATTGCTAGAGAATGAGGAGGGAGACGTTACGAAAGTATTCAGGTTTATGAGAGTTTTGCCGTTGCGCTGGTTAGAGTTGCCGATCGCGGGTGCATGTGCTGCTTGGGGACGAAAAACGGTTCAGCGTGGTTTATGGCTGTGTCTGGCTCTGGTCATTGGGTTAGGGGTGCTGGGTATGCCGCCAGCGCTGGCAGGGTTGACGGATGACCGCTACGACGGGGAAATTTTTACCCTCTATGCGGGCAATGGGTCATTGGTGCCGCCGAAGTTTTCGCTAGCAGAGGCGTTAAAGCGCGATCGTCCAGCCTTGCTGTATTTCTACGTGGATGATAGTAGGGACTGCAAGGCATACACGGCAGTGATTTCTCAACTGCAAGCCTTTTATGGCAAAGCGGCGGATTTGTTGCCGATTCGGGTTGATGGGATACCCTCAAAGCCCAGCTATATCAAGACAGAGCCAGGTTACTACTACACAGGCGTGGTGCCGCAAGTCGTGCTCTTTGATGCCTCTGGAAAGGTTGTGCTGAACGAAAACGGCGTGGTGCCCTTTGAGACGATAGACGCGAAGTTGCGCGAATTGTTTGACCTGCTGCCCCGATCGGAGAGCACTGTCCTTAAACGTCGTCAGGTGAATGAAGTGACAACCGAACTGGCGAAGTAAGGCAAAAGGCAAAAGGCAAAAGGCAAAAGGCAAAAGGTAAAAGGTAAAAGGTAAAAGGTAAAAGGTAAAACGATAGCCTTTCTCAAACCTCCTTTACTCTTCCTGCTCTCCTTCCCCTCCTCACCTCTTACTCCTCACTCCTCACCTCTCACCTTCCATGCAATCGGGCGCGATCTTTGATGCTACTGGATGTTATCGCTATTTGCTTTGGCGATCGTGGGATACAAGAGCGGCAAAAGTCGGTTTTGTGATGCTGAACCCCAGTCAGGCAGATGCAGTTGTCAACGATCCGACTATTCGGCGTTGTCTGGGCTTTGCCCGATCGTGGGGGTTTGGTGCGCTAGAAGTCGTGAATCTTTTTGCCTACTGCACGGCTTACCCAACAGAGCTTCGTCATGCTGCTGATCCAATTGGGGCGGAGAACGATCGCTACCTGGCAGACTTGGGGCAACGGGTAGACCAGATTATTCTGGCGTGGGGGAATGGTGGCAGCTTACAAGGGCGCGATCAGTTTGTGAGAGCGCTGTTGGGCGATCGGTCGGTCTACTGTTTGGGCACCACGAAGCTAGGACAGCCGAGGCATCCCCTGTATGTCAGGCGTGAAGCCGTTAGGTGTAAAGAGCGTGCTTCCCTATCGTTGCTCTAGCGCTGTTCTAGCTGAATCAGGGCACCACCACGCTGTACGCCTGCTTGTTCGCCGTAGCTGCTAAGGGTGAGCGATCGTAGATGGCTGAAAAGCGGTTTGCCCGCTAGCTCAAGTACTTTCAGCACCGGGAAGCGTTGCTCTAAAAAGGTCTGACTCGCTGCCCAGTCGAAATACAGGTAGCCGTTGTTGGGCTGTAAGAGGGATGCTGTTGCTTGCTGGAACGACCGGTCGGTCAACAGTGGACGATCGGCAGCTTTGAGGGCTGTGTCCATTGCTGTCACTGAGGTTGCAAACAGTTCGTAGTTGCCTAAAGAGGCATGAACGCCTTGCACATCTGCCTGTAAGTTGAGCGGTTGCGACACACGGTTGGTGGCAGCAGTGAGGCGCGTCCAGGCTGAAACGGTTCGATCGCCAATGGTGAGTGGACCCACATTCAAACCTTGCTGTTTGGCGAGGTCGTCCAGATGGGCGATCGCCTGCTGACCTGCCTCGGTTTGTGGGCGTTGAACCGCAAAAAGCCAGTCAGGTTGCGTTCCAGTCGCGCTGATTGGGTCAGGCGGCACCATTGCCAGCGCATATTCGCCCTTCGCCCAGCTAAACACATCGGCAGGAATGTCAAGCTGCCAGCGAGTTTGCAAGGCTTGCAGTGGTTGATCAAGCAGTTGCGCTGCTGTTTTATAGGGTGCCAGCCCGTTTGTAAGCTGCGTCCACAGACGATCGAGGTCTGCCCCCGACGCGGCGATCGCGCTGCTGCTGGGCATATACTTTAAGGCTCCCACGGGCTGAGACAGTAAGGGCAAAGCGGTCGTCTGCGCGTCATCGCTATCAGTGAACTGCGCCGCTTTTGATGACAATAAAGCAGTTTCAGCCAGCAGACCGTACTGATTTGGTGTGAACCCAACGACCAAGGTTTGCTGGAGCGACGGTTCCGAAGGGTCTGTTGCGCCTATCGTCTGTAGCTGTGCTGCTTTTGTGGTGAGCAGTTGGTTGCTTAATTGAGTGAGCCGGGGTAAATCTATGAACGTTAGCGCCACCCGTGGCTGGATGAGCGCCGCGATCGCCTGCGTGAAAACGGTCGATCGCTCAAGGCTCAGGTCAGGCGCTTGCACGTTGTTGATTGCCTCACGCAGCACTTTAGGATGATTGGCAAAGAGAATGAAGCGATCGCCCACAGCCGCACTAGCAAGCGTTGGCATAGGTGCAGGAGCAATCGGTGCGGGTGGCTCTTCTAGTTGCAGACGATATTTGGATGGTTTTGGTTTGCGTGCGGTAGCGATGCTTTCTGGCTCGGCTGCTGGGGCATTGGCAGCAATAATTTTCACGCCCTTGTATTGCTCGAAGACTAGATCGCTACCTGCGATCGCCCGCTTTTGCCAAAACAACTCCAAAAACTCGCGCGATCGCTGTGGTTCTTGAGTCGCGATCGCCATTAAGTAGCCGGGTTGTTGCCCATTTGCCGCATCCCGATCGATATCCAGCGTGGTCACGGCAAGCGTGATTTCTTGCCCTAGCCAGGGTTGTACGTCTCGCTCGTAGTCCAGCCCCGTCGTTGCCAGCAAACTTTGCTTCAACTGGGCTAGCTCCTGCCGTACCTTGCGTCGCTCTGCTGGTCGAGTCGATACCAGTTGAAAGGCTTCTAGCTGATCGGGGTTCAGCAGCAGGGATGCCATGACTGGCGCTTGCTTCGGCACAAAGATCGCGGCACCGGGAACGCTTCCTTGCTCATTACTGAGCAGGCGAATGGGATTGCGAGCCACCAACCAGTAGAAACCACCAGCACTGGTCAACAGCAGCACCAGCACCACAACTGCCAAAACGGTGAGGAACGAACGAAACTTCATGGGCATCAGATAGCGCTAGGAGGCAGCGCAAAAACAGTCCAGCCTCATTATCCTGTAGCGCGTGCATCTTAACCGCGATCGCATCATGCGCTTCTGATTCCTGGTTTTGATGAGGCGGTGGAGGGGAGGAGTGGAGGGGTGATGGAGTGAAGAAGTAGAGAAGTGGAGGAGTGACTGCGATCGCGGTTCTGAAGCGTCTACTTTACACTTGAAGAGAAAACGCTGCGTCTACTTAAAAACGGTGAATCGTATGACAGACATACCCAAAATTTTGGCATTTGCTGGCAGTACTCGGACTGATTCGTTCAACAAAAAGCTGGTTAAAATTGCCGCGCAGGGTGCAAAGGCAGCAGGTGCCGAGACGACCTTTGTCGATTTGCGTGATTTGCCCATGCCCTTATTTGATGAAGATTTAGAAGCAAATGATGGCACACCCGACACTGTCCGTCAGTTCAAAGCTTTGCTGCTGGCGCATGATGGGTTGCTCATTGCGTCTCCTGAATACAACAGTTCCCTCACTGCCGTGTTGAAAAATGCGATCGACTGGGCATCGCGCCCTGCTAAAGGTGAAGCGCCGCTTGGCTGTTTTGTGGGTAAGGTTGCCGCCATTATGAGTGCGTCACCGGGAGCGTTGGGCGGTTTGCGTGGGCTGGTGTCATTGCGATCGCTCCTTGGCAACATCAAAGTTATTGTCTTGCCTGACCAGATTGCTGTGCCGAAAGCCCATGAAGCGTTTGATGCGGATGGCAGTTTGAAAGATGCCAAGCAGCAAGCTGGGGTTGAGCATCTCGGTGCCAATGTGGCTACGATCGCGGCAAAACTCAAAGCCTAGTGAGCGGCATAGATCTATAGATCCCCGACTTCTTTGGTTCTATGCTGTTTTTGGCTGCACCTGATAAAGAAGTCGGGGATCTTGCAGGGGATCTTGCAGAGACTTTGCAGTTTACCCTTTTAAGAAACCTCAGTTTGCTGGAATTCGGTGAGCCGAACAGCAGAATTTGGCACAATGTGAGAGAATTTACAACTATTCAACAAATGGTTTAGGTTTTTATTTCGCTCGCTCCTTTGTTCGTCTCAACGGCTGGTGATAACGATCGCGCTCTCTGCAAAACATCATGACTCAAACGCCGCTTCATCCTGAACAAGTTCGCAGTCACTTTGTTACGGTGTATCGAAAACTACCGTTGCTGGAACAAGTAATGGTGCAGTTGTTTTCGGTGATTTATGAGCCAACCAGTCGCACTTTGTTTCTCAACTGCTGGAATTACTTGAATGAGCACGATCGCGGCGGCAAACATTTTTCAAACCCCACGCTGAAGCCCTATCTCGATCGCTTGATTGAGATAGGAGTGTTAACTCAAGCGGGTGGTGCGGGACCTCAATGCAATCCGTTACTGGCAGAAATTGCGACTCGTGATGCAGTTAAGGCGAATCGCTTTGAACGGTTGGTTGAGGCAGTGCAGAAGGGCTTTCCAGTCCCCCGACGCTGGAAAGACGGACCCGTTTCGTTTGGCAACGATCGTCAACTGATCCGCGAAATTCGGGTTGGCGTTTACCGCAAAGATCTCAAATTTATCAACAAGCAGTTAGAGGATTACTACAGATACAGCTATCAGAAAGAAAAGCTTTCTCTGGATGATATTTTTCAACAAATCTGCAATAATCCCTTTGATGCCGATTGGTTTCGGACGCTGCCATCAGAACTTTACGAAAACGCACTGATCAGCATTCTGAACTATTCCATCCTAGAACTCACACCCGCCGATGCAGCCGTTGCACTATTACAAACAGATATTGCAAACGCTGATAAACAGGGTACGAAAGAAAACATTAAACAAAGTGCAGTCATCCAACGAGTCGTTTTGACAGAGCAGTGGCTGCTGCGCGGTCGTTTGCTGGAAGCTCAACAATTGCTGGAGCGTGTGCCAGCGGATTACCAGCATCAGTTTGCGTCGCTACGGGGACATCTTGCCTTTTTGCAAGGAGACGATGCGGCTGCGATCGCTCAGTACACCACTGCGTTGAAAGCACTCAAGCAAGGCACGGGCAAACGCAAGATCTACTTCCAGTCCATGAGTGGCTTGTTTTTTGTCCTGGCGTTGCTCAAAGATGGGTCTGCCGATCGTCTGGAAGAAGCTGCCGAGTACACCAGCATTGCACGACAGGCAAAGCATTGGCTGAGTCCCACCTATGCGGTGCTGGAGAATGTCATTAAGGTGCAGCAGGGCGACCTTGCCAAAAAAGCCTGGGTGAGCCAGATGCCGATCGCCACCCATAAAGCGGGTAACAGCCTGCAAACCTTGATTGCCTGCCTGTGCCTCTACTGGGTTGATTTGGATCAGGCGAAAAAGCACCTGCCGAGGCTCTTAGAACCCTTTTATGACGATGCCGTTGCTGCTGGTTATCTCTGGATCGCAAAAACCATTGGCGACCTGCTGGTTAAACTTAAGCCGCGCAGCCCTTACGGCAAACAGGCAGCCGCCTTGCTTCCCGACACGAAGCTGCGATCGCTGGCAGACCTCATCCAGCCGCAAGAAGCGTGGGAACTGAGCCTGAATGCGCTGTCTCACTTACGGAAAGATCAGCCCCAGACAGCAGCAAAAACGGACACGACTCAGCGTCTTGCCTGGTTTATCACCTTCTATCCCACCAGTGGGTGTGTGCTGCAACCGCGTGAACAAACCCTGAATGCCAAAGGTGACTGGAGCAAAGGTCGCCCGATCGCCCTCAAGCGGCTCAAAAGTAGTGCCGAGGAGTTTAGCTATCTCACGCCTCAAGACCTGAAGCTGTGTGCCCAGATCAAAACCTATGCTTACGGCTGGGGCAACAAAACGGACTACACCTTTACCGATAAGGCGATCGCGCTGCTCGTCGGGCATCCCCACGTTTTTTGGGAAGACGCACCCACCACGCGGATCGAGGTGGTAAAAGGCGAACCCGAACTGCTGGTGAAGAAAATCAAAGACGATCGGCTCGCGCTGCAATTTTCGCCCGCACTTCAGGACAACAAAGAGATTCTGACGGTCAAAGAAAGCCCCACCCGCCTCAAAATCATCGACATTACGCCAGAGCATCGTCGCATTGGCGAAATTTTGGGCACTCAAAACCGTCTGGAAGTGCCTGCTGCCGCTAAGGAACGGGTACTAGCCGCCATTCATGCGGTATCCAGCATTGTCACGGTGCATTCCGATATCGGGGGCGGCGTGATCACAGAAGAAGTGCCTGCTGATCCCAAACCCCACGTTCACCTGTTGCCTGCGAGCGGCGGGCTGAAAGTAGCAGTGCTGGCGCGTCCGTTTGCTCAGGGTGGACCTTACTATCGTCCTGGTGCGGGTGGCGAAACGGTGATCGCCGAGATCGAGGGCAAGCGTTTACAAACGACGCGCAACCTGAAAGAAGAAAAAAAGCTGGCAAATGCCGCGATCGCCGCCTGCCCCACCTTTTTGCACCAGGAAAAACAGGATAACGAATGGCTCATCGACGACCCGGAAGCCTGCCTGGAGCTATTGCTGGAACTGCAAGCGCTGGGCGACAGCATTTTTATTGAGCATCCTGAAGGTGAAAAATTCCGTGTGTCGCACCAGTCTGGTTTAAAAGATTTCAAGCTCAACATCAAGCGCCAGAACGATTGGTTTGCGACCGAAGGTGAGTTGAGGGTCAACGATCAACTGGTGCTGGATATGCAGCAGCTTATGCAACTGCTAGAGAAAAGCCCCGGTCGCTTTATTCCCCTGGGTGACGGACAATTTCTGGCGCTGACGCAGGAATTTCGCAAACGGTTGGATGAGCTACGAAACTTTTCGGAGCGATCGGGCAAAGGTGTGAAGCTCCATCCCCTTGCCGCCATTGCGGTCGAAGACTGGATGGAAGAAGTGGGCGATCTCAAAGCAGACAAACACTGGAAGGCGCACATTCAGCGGCTCAAGGAGATCCAAAACTTTGAACCCCAACTGCCATCAACCCTGCAAGCCGATCTACGCGATTACCAGATTGAGGGCTTTCGCTGGCTGGCACGTCTGGCACATTGGGGCGTGGGAGCCTGCCTTGCGGATGATATGGGCTTGGGCAAAACGCTGCAAGGTTTGGCAGTGATCCTCACCCGTGCGCCCGACGGTCCCACGCTGATTGTGGCTCCCACCTCGGTTTGCATGAACTGGCTGAGTGAGGCGCAGCGCTTTGCGCCCACCTTGAACGCGATGCAGTTTGGTGCGGGCGATCGCCAAAAAGTGCTGGATCAACTGCAACCATTTGATCTGGTGGTGTGTAGCTACGGGCTATTGCAGCAAGAAGACGTGGCAGAGATGCTGGCAAAAGTGCAATGGCAAACGATCGTCCTGGATGAAGCGCAATCCATTAAAAACTTTGCGACAAAGCGATCGCAAGCCGCCATGAATCTGCAAGGCGGGTTTAAGCTGCTGACGACCGGCACACCGATCGAAAACCATCTGGGCGAACTGTGGAACCTCTTTCGCTTCATTAATCCCGGTTTATTGGGTTCGCTCGATACGTTTAATGAACGCTTTGCCACCCCGATCGAACGCTATGGCGATAAAGACGCTCGTAATCGCTTAAAGAAACTAATCCAGCCCTTTTTGCTGCGTCGTACAAAGAATCAAGTCCTGCAAGAATTGCCCTCTCGTACAGAAATTCTCTTGCAAGTTGATCTCAGCCGCGAAGAAATGGCATTCTATGAAGCACTGCGACGAGAAGCGATCGCTAAACTGTCTGACAGTGACGCAACAGCGGGTGCCAAACATCTGCAAGTGCTGGCAGAAATCATGCGCTTGCGCCGTGCCTGCTGCAATCCGCGTCTCGTCAAACCAGAAATCATGCTGCCCAGCTCTAAACTGCAACTGTTTGGGGAAGTGCTGACGGAACTATTAGAAAACAAGCACAAAGCGCTGGTCTTCAGCCAATTTGTGGCGCACTTACACCTGATTCGAGAGTATTTAGATGAGCAAAAAATCGTTTACCAATATCTAGATGGCAGCACCCCCGCTGCCGATCGCAAAAAGCGCGTGAATGCCTTTCAAGCAGGCGAAGGTGATGTCTTTTTAATCAGCCTTAAAGCGGGTGGTACGGGCTTGAACCTGACTGCAGCGGATTACGTGATCCACATGGACCCGTGGTGGAATCCAGCCGTAGAAGATCAGGCGAGCGATCGTGCCCATCGCATCGGGCAACAGCGTCCTGTCACCATCTACCGACTGGTGGCGAAAAATACGATCGAAGAAAAGATTGTCGATTTACACCAGCAGAAACGCGATTTAGCTGATAGCTTGCTCGAAGGTGCAGAAATGAGCGGCAAGGTCTCTACGGACGATCTACTGCGCTTAATCTCTGAACAGTAGGCAACGGGAACGCAACCACTCGTCAGGTTCGTAGGGGCGCGGCATTGAAGCAAAAAAACCTAGAAAGGCTTGCAGGCTTATTTTTCCCGCTGCCACACCCGTACCGTCTAGATCAGTTTCATGGAAGTAACGCTCCCACTACTGCCAGGGTGCTAAAGCTCGAAACGTCGCCCATCTAAGAGCGAGAACCGATCGTCTTCCCACAGGCACTCTAATTCCCAAAACTGTCCTAGCTTTGATTCTGGTAAAAACCCTGACAGTTTAATCAAAAAAGGTTTGGCAGTGGAGTTGGGTTGATTACGGTGAATCCGCAATAGCTGCTGTGCGCCATTCGTTGAAACTAATTGACCATCAATGTTAAAAACACCCAATTCAGTTGCTGGTGCAGCGGCTTCAAAGCTCTTGAGCCAAAAAGTTGTGCCACTGCGAGTCGATTTGGGATACAAGCCAAAAAAGCCTGTGAGCGGCAGTTCCTGCGTGTTGAGCCAGCGCTGCAACCGATCGTTACAGCCGCTCAATGTCAACAGCTTGTTATCAAGTCGCAAGGAGTAGCCCTCCTCGCCCACCGATAATTCGCCAGCTAAAAAACCAAAGGCTTGATACTCAAAGCCCAGAGGTGGCGGTAAGACAGGCGTTTGAGGGGCGCGCTGCACGGGCGCTGGGCTACGTTTGGGTACGGATGGTTTTGGCACGGGTCAAGTTTCAAAAAATAAGGGGTCTAGCTACGGTAAGAGGCTTCAGGCGCTTAACAGCCACCGTAACCTTTAATCTAGGTTACGTGCAGGCGCGATCGCCCTGCCCCTTCACCAAATCTACCTCAAGACCGAAAAGCGAGAGGCGTTTCCCATCATAGCAGAGGGATTGGCTCTCCCAGTAACGGTCGGTACACCTTGCCCCTCGATCGTTAACGCGGGTCAAATTAATACTGGTCAAGTTAACACAGGTCAAGTTCATGTGAGTTCAGTAGTGCTGGCTGTGCCTCAAGCCTGAGCAAAAGGTGTTTGAGCGCTTTACTTTTGACACACTTCGCTGCTTTCGGCAGACTCAGCAATTGTCGCTTGCGTTGCTTGGCGTCTGACCAATCTTCAAGCACAGTTTCAACGCGCATCAGAAAAAGCTCTATCTCGCATGGGTAGCCCCACTTGCGATCGACATAGGTTTCGATCGCGGGTGTCACCACCTGCCCACTCACGCCTGCTTCTTCTAACGCTTCTTTGGCGGCTGACTCAGCGGCACTCAAGCCCAGTGCAATCCAGCCTTTTGGCGCAATCCAACGTTTACGCCGAGTGGACGTAACGAGCAACACTTCTACTTTTCCTGCTGTCACCCGGTAAGGCACCACGCCTGACTGCCGCAGTATGAGCATTCGTTTCCTCATCCTTATCCACCGTCGCCTATCCACCGTCGCCTATTCACCGTCAAAATCTGATGGAGTCGATCGTATCAGCCTGTCACGGCATTTGTGTTACAGCATTGACGATTGCTAATCCGTATACTGAAGCTTCAGTGGTTCCGTCGGGAGGTACGTTATCACCGTGGCTCCAGGGGATACACCCGCTCTGACGCTTCGGAGCACAGCCAGCTATGACGGTTTAACTTTGCTTGATTGCCACGTTCCTACAAAAGCACTATGAAACAGGAGAGACAGGACATTAGAGAACGCTACATCGATCGTCGCGACTTTTTAAAACAAAGCGCCAGTGGTGCCGCACGTTTGCTGGTACCCGCTAGCGCGTTTTTCTGGCGTGGCAAACAGGCGCAAGCGGCTGAACCCACTACAACGGCTCAACCCCTTAAACCAGAGGCAGCGCTCCAAACGCTGATGGCAGGAAATCAGCGGTTCAGGCAGCACCACCCCCAGTATCCCGATCAATCAGCGGCTCGCTTGCAGGCAGTGTCGCAAGCCCAGCATCCGTTTGCCACCATTCTGAGCTGTGCCGATTCACGGGTGCCAGTTGAGCTGATTTTTGACCAGGGCATTGGCGATATTTTTGATGTCCGCATTGCAGGCAATATTGCTACGCCTGAAGTGATCGGCAGCATTGAATATGCGATCGTGCTGCTCAACACGCCTGTTTTGATGGTGCTGGGTCACGAGCGCTGTGGTGCCGTTACCGCTGCGGTCAACAGTGAAGTGCTACCGGGTGCGATTGGTAGCCTTGTGAAAGCCATTTTGCCCGCGATCGAACCCCACAAGGGCGCGACAGCCGACCTAATTGATACGGCAGTCACGGCAAATGTGCGGTATCAGATGGCACAACTCAAGCGATCGCCTCTGTTAGCAGAACGGCTGCAAGCAGGCACCTTAAAAATTGTGGGCGGTCGCTATGACCTGGATGCTGGTAGCGTCACGCTCCTGACTTGAGGCAACGCCCTAGGAAACGCGCTCATCAGCAGTCGGCAGAGCAAGAGGTTCATTCCTTTTAAGCAGTTGTTAATGAAGCTTCGTCAAGGAACAGCCGTTACTGCACTGCTGCGGCGTAGAGAGCATAGAGCAAAAGGATGAAGGATAAAGGATGAGGGATAAATAGAAGCCTTGCTCAAAGGACGTTTCAAGGTTTATGTCTGTCCTAACGTTCTCTTGAATTGCTGTAGAGCATAGGGGTGAAAAGCTGCCTGTTTTAATGAGATTTACTATAAAAGAAATAATTTTAATGGTGAACGAACTGCTTTATCCTTGTTTTTCGGTCTAATTACAGGTATTGAAGCGAAAGCTTTGGCTAGACGATGCGATTTACTCTTTCTAATTTTGGTTTTTCTAACTATAATTAGAAGACCTACTGCAACGAGTCGATCGCCCAGGTACGCCAATGACCCCAAAGCAAGCAACTGACAGTAACGGTCGTTTTGAGCCGACTCGATCGCCGCTCAAACAAATCACTTCGGTCGTGCCTCAGATAACTGCAAGCGCAGCGGCATCGCTCCCTTGCCTTTTAACCGATGAGTCGCTTACCGTTTTGCCGCAGGACGCTAGCCTGCTAACCGACCATTACCAGCTCACGATGTCCGCCTGCTACGTGGGTGAAGGGTTGGATCAGCGACGTGCCAGCTTTGAACTCTTCGCCCGTCGGCTGCCCGCAGGTTTCGGTTATCTGGTTGCAATGGGGTTGGCACAAGTACTCGCTTATTTAGAACGCTTTACATTCAATGCTGCGCAGATTGAGGCATTACAGGCAAGTGGCATTTTTACCCATGCACCCGATCGCTTCTGGTCGTTGCTGGCAGACAGCCGTTTTAGCGGTGATGTGTGGGCAGTCCCCGAAGGCACGATCGTCTTTGCTAATGAACCGCTGCTGCGCGTGGAAGCACCCCTCTGGCAGGCACAACTGGTCGAAACGTACCTGCTCAACACGCTCAACTATCAATCCTTAATTGCAACCCGTGCCGCCCGTTTGCGCGATGTCGCCGGACCGCACGCTACCCTGTATGAATTTGGTACGCGACGAGCTTTCAGCCCTCAAGCCTCACTCTGGGCAGCGCGTGCCGCCCTGGCAGCAGGCTTGGATGCGACCTCTAATGTGCTGGCAGCGCTGAAGCTGGGACGCAAACCTGTCGGCACAATGGCGCATTCCCTGGTGATGGCATTAGCGGCAACCGAAGGCACGGAGGCAGAAGCTTTTACCGCTTTTCATCGCTACTTTCCCGGTGCGCCGTTATTGATTGATACGTTTGACACGATCGCCGCTGCCAAACACCTCGCTGCCAAATTGCAACAGCATGAAATCGAGCTGGCAGGCATTCGCCTTGACTCTGGTGATTTAACAGCCTTATCCCAGCAGGTGCGTCAGCTTTTGCCAAATGTCCCCATCTTTGCCAGCAGTGATTTGGATGAATATAAAATTGCTCAACTTCAAGCGGCAGGAGCCTGCATTGACGGCTACGGGCTGGGCACTCAATTGGTAACGGGGGCACCTGTAAATGGTGTCTATAAACTGGTAGAAATTGACGACATCCCCGTGATGAAAGAGGCGACAGGCAAAGTAAGTTATCCGGGACGCAAGCAGATTTTTCGGAGCTATGAGCAAGGGCAGGCGGTGGGCGATCGCCTGGGGCTGATGGTAGAACAGCGGTCAGCAGAACCTTCACCCGATGCCCTGACTGGAGAACAGCCCCTCATGCAGTTGGTCATGCAACAAGGACAGCGCCTTCACCCGACTGAAACACTAGAGACGATCGCTCAACGTACTGCCCGTTCAGTTGCCAGCCTCCCTACCACAGTCCGCCAGATTGACGAGCCAGTTTCCTTCCCAGTCGAACCATCCACCGCACTACTCGATCTCATCGCTCAAACCCAGCGCCACCGGCATCCCTAGAGCCTTAAACCAACCTTCGCTCCCTTTTCCCAGGCAATTTTACTGCCATCCCCCCTCCCTTCACTCTTCACCCCTTCACCCCTTCACCCCTTCACCCTCCATCACTCCCCACTCCCCACTCCCCACTCCCCACTCCCCACTCCCCACT
>JBGTJW010000299.1:0-6448 GCA_041744955.1 Stenomitos sp.
GAAAGCCTACACGGCTAAAAGAGCCCAACGCGCCAAATTTGTCTATTTAGCCAATTCAGTTATCAAATTACCTTGAGGGTAGGATCGATCGAAGACCCCAATGACGTTCCTTTTGCCTAGACTTTTGGGGAGTGCAGAAAGTAGACTTTCCGCACAGCATCTTGATTTCACTCGATATGCTTAATGAAAGGATAACTTTTGGTGCGAGAACCCTTGCCAGATTCATAGTGCAGAAAATACAGAGATGGGTTCGGATTTTGCACGATCGAGGCATAACAAGAGTAGATTGAATTTAGTAGCTGCAAGCCTTGCCTAGCAACGGCTTGAAAGGTATTTGTACAAATTTGGCGCGTTGGGCTATTTTAGCCTGCTTCAGCACAAACCACGACTGCTCCATAGCGGCATGACTCTTGATCACATCGTTACAGGCAATTTCACATAGACGATCGTACCCATTTCTGGGGTCGATTGAATCGCCAACGCCCCACCATGAGCTTGCACAATGCGTTTGGTAATGGCTAGCCCTAACCCAGTACCACCAGACTTTGTGGAACAAAAGGGTTGGGTCAATTTGGGTAGCACAGCAGCTGGAATGGGTGCACCGCCGTTATGAATACTGATGCAAACCCGCTCTATGGCTGAGGCATCGACTTTCCATGTGACAACCTCTCCGGCAGCGATTGCCTCGCAAGCATTACGCAGAAGATTGATAAACACTTGCTTGAGTTTGTCGGCATCGCCCAAAATGGTAACCGTAGAGGCAGTCGGTAGAAATTCAATGTGACGCTCTTGCGCTTCGGGCAGTTCGCGGATTGTTGCCAGTAGTTTGTGAATAAACTCGTTTAGTTCTAATTCAACCCGTTGCAGGACTTGAGGCTTGGCATAGTGCAAAATTTCACCTAATAGCCGTTCGAGGCGGCTGGCTTCGTCCAGTGCCAGTGCCAGACGTTCTTGAGCCGCTAGCGCTAAAACTACCTTCTTGAAGTACTTTAACCCCATCATGATCGTCGTCAGAGGATTACGAATTTCATGCACAATCATGGCGGCAAATTCACCGATCGCAGCTAGTCGTTCCTGCTCCACTAGCTTTGCCTGCGTCACCCGCAATTCTTCTGTGCGTTTCTGCACTTCTATTTCCAATGCTTCGTTAAATTGGCGTTGCTGCTGGTAGAGGTGATAGTGATCGATCGCAGTGGCTGCCCGTTCGGCAAAGAGTTCAACGATCTGAATCTCTTCCGGTGTAAACTCACGGGGTTGCTGATGAAACGAACAGACAGTGCCAATCATTTCACTTTCAGCGGTTCGCAACGGCACACCCAAATAAGCGCGGTAGCCAGGTGCAGGTTTGCCGTACTCTGGTTGGGCGATCGCGTCTTTTACCGCCAGCGTACATCGCTTTTGCATCACAGTATTGATCAGCCGACCATGCAGAGCATACACCCGAGGCGCATCGCCCATATCTAAACTACTTGCCAGGACGGTTTCAAAGCCTTCTTGGCAGATGGTCACTACCGTCCAATCCACGTTAACCAATTGGCTGACGGCACATGCAATGTCGTGTAGATAGTGACTGAGTTCTCCAGTGCGATAGCTCAGGGAAGACAAAATTGCCATTGCCTGCTGCTCTCGCTGCCAGGAACGGTATTGAAGGGTCTCATCGTCCTGGGTATAACTCATGGGGATGAATTATCTGCATCAAACTCGCCATCGACTAGAAACCTATCACGTTTGCTTGTGAAAAAATGCTAAATGTCTTTGCTTAAGGACAGAAAATGAAAACTGGCTGAGAATGAGCTGAACGCTTTTTCACTACACTATCAGCCTTTCCGATCGAACTCTTTAGCACGGCATCATCCTGCGATCGCGGCTGCCGATCACAATCAATGGTATAGCCATTAAACAGAGCTGTTGCTAATTGATCTTGCCTTAAGGACGTTTGATGATGAAAGTAAAACAGTGGGTTCTGTTAAGTTTAGCGTCTCTAGTTTCTGTCGGGGCTGTCGGGGTTGCTCCGAAGAACCAGGCGGCTGAAAGCCCCCTTCCGATGACCAGTCATGCGTCGGCACTCTCAACCAAACCAGAGTTGATCGCTCAAACGATGAACTCGACAAAGCCAACCATTGTCAGTGCTGGCAGCTTTGCGTCTGGAGAACACCCAACGCAAGGCAAGGCTCGCATCATCGCTCAAAATGGCAAGCTCTTTCTGGAACTCGATCAGGGGTTTAAAACCTCCAGCCAGGGACCCGATCTGGTTGTCATTTTACATCGCTCCAGCAATGTACTTGGTACCACAAAACCACCTGCGTATCCATTGAAAGCGGGGGATTACCTTTTCCTGGCACCCTTACGCAAATTCAGCGGTGCTCAACGGTATGCCATTCCTACCACAGTCAAGTTAGCAGAGTACAAATCTGCGGTCATCTGGTGCCGCAAGTTTAATGCAACCTTTGGTGCTGCCAAATTGGTTAGTCAGTAACCTGTGGTCACTGGTCAGTGGTCACTGGGTTGATCAAGCACAAAGGACAAGTGACACATACTATCGACAAGGAGAACACTCATGACACTTGAAGGTAAAGTGGCTCTGGTAACGGGCAGTAGCCAGGGTATTGGACAAGGCATTGTTCTACGTTTAGCGCAAGAAGGTGCTGATGTTGTCATCAACTATCGCTCTCACCCAGAAGGGGCTGAAGAAACGCTAGAGAAAGTGAAAGCGATCGGTGGCAAATGCTATTTAGCAGAGTGCCCACATTCCCGTGGTTACACAATCCAAGCCGATCTTGGCAGCGTGGACATGGTGCGTGAGCTGATTACAGAAAGTATTGGGCATTTCGGCAAATTGGATATTCTGGTAAACAACGCTGGCATTGAAAAGCATGCGCCCTTCTGGGAAGTGACTGAAGCGGATTATGATGCCGTGCTCAATGTCAATTTGAAGGGTGTATTTTTTGCCACGCAAGCCTTTGTGCAGCACTTGCTGGAGACCAAACGCCCTGGCAAAATTATCAATATCAGCTCAGTGCATGAAGATCTCCCGTTTCCTAATTTCACCGCGTACTGTGCCAGCAAGGGCGGCATGAAGATGTTCACTCGCAATCTGGCAGTGGAATTGGGCGCAATGGGCATCACGATTAACAACGTGGCACCGGGAGCGATCGAAACGCCTATTAATACCAAACTGCTGAATGACCCGGAAAAGCTAGGTGCCTTGCTCAAAAACATTCCACTGGGTCGCCTAGGACAACCGCAGGATGTGGCTTCTCTGGTCGCATTCCTGGCTTCCCCCCATGCCGATTACATCACAGGCAGCACATTCTTTGTAGACGGTGGCTTGCTGTGGAACTATCAAGAGCAGTAAGGACAAGGGCTGGAGGCTAAAAAGTTATGGATGCGTTACATCGTCACTATCCAGAATACCTAATGGAAGCGGCAGGTCTGGGTCTTTTCATGATATCTGCAAGTGTTGTCACGGCAATTCTGGAATATCCAGCTTCACCAATTCACCAGGTCATTACCGATCCACTCTTGAGGCGTTTGATCATTGGGATTGCAATGGGATTAACCGCGATCGCCATCATCTACTCTCCCTGGGGGAAACAGTCTGGAGCACATATTAATCCTGTTGTCACCCTCACCTTCTTCCGCTTGGGTAAGGTTAAACGGATGGATGCGTTCTTCTACATCGTGGCGCAATTTGTGGGTGGCTTGCTGGGAGTGCTGCTAGCGGCAAAGATTCTGGGAGCGGCGATCGCTCACCCCACTGTTAGCTACGTCGTCACCATTCCCGGATCGAGTGGAGCAGGCATTGCCTTTCTGGCAGAACTCATCATTTCCTTTGGTGTCATGATGATGATTCTAGTAGTCTCAAACACGCCTAAATTGGCACGGTTTACGGGATTATTTGCAGGTGTACTCATTGCCGCTTACATCACGTTGGAAGCGCCTCTATCAGGCATGAGTATGAATCCGGCTCGCACCTTAGCATCAGCCATTCCAGCGCACAACTGGACTGCGATCTGGATCTATTTCACTGCACCCCTGTTTGGAATGTTGTCAGCTTCTAAGGTTTATGTTCGGTTGAAAGGGCACCACGCAGTGCGCTGCGCTAAATTGCACCATCAAAATAACAAACGCTGTATCTTCCGCTGCGGCTACCGAGAGCAGGCGAACCTCAACGGAACGCTGATATTGAGCGACAAATTACCGAATCTGTAGCAATAGTTTTTATCTAGAATGCTTCACCTGAGCAAACTAAGGATCGTGGATTTAATAACTCCAAATTCTCGCGTAGGATGTGTTAGCGCAGCGTAACGCATCATCCTCAGGCTTTAATGCGTTACGGCTAGCGCCTAACACATCCTACAAAATTCTAGCGACTACCAAATTTTTTTGAGGATGCCTTCAACTACTTTGCCAGTAGCTTCTACAGCAGCAGCAAGCGGTTTTGTAAAAGCCTCGATAGCTTCTGGAGAATAAAAACCGTTTTCTTGCTTAGCCGCAATTTTTTGACTTTTGAGTTGGTGCTTCTGTTCACGATGCTTTTCCAACGTCTCTTGTCTCTCAGCTTTACGTTTGAGTTTTTGAGCTTGTCGCTCAGCCTTTCCTTGTTGCCGTTCGTATTTGTTCAATTCGATTCTCCTGCTTTTCCTCTCTATCCTTACCTGAAAAATTAAAACCTTTCTATGTAGTACCTCGGACTTTTCTCAATTGCAGACATTACGGACTCAATCACAACTATGTAGGGAGTAACTATGTTCGAGAGCTTGGAAAGAATTCAGAATCCAGTTGCTAGAAGTGTAACCGCCGCTCTGACGGCACTTTCAGTCATTACGCTTGCGTCTGCGATCGCCATTGGAGTCACAAAGCCAAAAGATGAATCTGCTTACAACACAGCCGTGTATGCGTCCTTGCTTGGGGCAGGGTGTGGTGCCTTGTTTGGCTTGGCAACTAAAGGTAAGGGAACGCCGCAAAACACAACTCAAGCTCAAGGGGATGAGCAGTCTACTCAAGCAACTGAAAACACGACCTGGAAAGACTGGCGCAATTTTGTGGTTGTTCGCAAAGTGAAAGAAAGTGAGGAAATCACCTCATTCTACCTACAGCCAGAAGAGCGGGGCGACATCCCAAACTTTCAACCAGGACAGTTTTTGACCATTAAGCTGGATATTCCTGGGCAAGCAAGACCCGTCATTCGCACCTATTCGCTATCGGATTATGCGGAACCGCACGCATACTACCGCCTTTCAATTAAACGGGAACCGATGCCGCTCGGTTTAGATGTAATGCCGGGGCTTGCATCGAATTTTATGCATGATCAAATTCATGAAGGTGCAGTGATTCCAGCAAAGCCACCGAGCGGCAAGTTTGTTCTCGATGTTCAGAAATCTCTACCCGCAGTGCTCATCAGTAATGGGGTTGGCATTACACCCATGATTAGCATGGCAAAAGCCGTGACTCGTCTGAATCCCGATCGCCCCCTCTGGTTTATACATGGTGCGCGAGATGGCAGCTTCCATGCGTTTCGAGAGGAGGTAAGCGCGATCGCTGCACAAAATCCCAATTTAACGATTCATTATGCCTACAGCCGTCCCAGAGCAGAAGATGCTGGTCATCATCACAGCGTTGGTTACGTCGATACGGCTTTAATTCAATCGCTGGTGACGCAGGACGCAGAATACTTTCTGTGTGGTTCTCCTCCGTTTCTGGAAACGATTCGTGCAGGCTTAAAACATGCGGGTGTGCCTGAAAGTCGCGTCTTTTTTGAGATGTTCACAAAAGCAAGTAAGGCAACCAGCGATCGCCCCCTCGCTGAAGTTGATCATGACAACATTGAAGCAGCAGAGATTGTCTTTGCCCAATCCAAGCAGACCGTGACTTGGCAAACTGATGCTGATAGTATTCTGGACTTTGCCGAAGCCAATGGTTTGAACCCTCCCTACAGTTGTCGTCAAGGAATCTGTGGCACCTGCGAGTGCAGAATTCTAGAGGGTGAAGTGGAGTACCAAACAACACCCACAGCAACCGTTGAGGATGGTTCTGTGCTGATTTGCATCTCTAAGCCCAAAACCTCAAAAGTTGTCCTTGACCTGTAGGAGCAGGTCTAGACAAACAATCATACTGACCGATAGGTTCAATCTTCGCTCGTGATTCTCTTCAATACGGAGCACCTAAAATGTCTACAAATAGTCATTACGATATCATCATCATTGGGACTGGTGCAGGGGGTGGCACCCTGGCGTATCGCCTAGCTCAAAGCGGCAAGAAAATTCTCGTACTGGAGCGCGGTCCCTTTTTACCTAGGGAGAAAGAGAATTGGGATGTGAAAACTGTCTTTAATAGCGATCGCTACCACAACGCTGAAGTCTGGTACGACAGAGACGGCAACGAAATCCATCCCGGTATGAGTTATTTCGTAGGCGGCAATACGAAAGTCTATGGTGCAGCCTTGTTT
>JBGTJW010000300.1:0-3677 GCA_041744955.1 Stenomitos sp.
GTTGGAGCGGTCGATCATTTTCTCAAGGTCACCCGCAGTTACTGGTCGGGCTGATGCCATTGCGATGACATGGAAGACTTTCCGAAAACCAACAATGATTGAGAACAAACCTTTGGCAAGTGGCGACAGCAGCAGCGGCGTTGTCGTGAACAGCAAGTGGCTCTAGCCACTGCGGTCACCCGCGGGTCAGGGCAACTAATCTCAGCACTTGCCACCCCACAACGGGCTTTCTCTGCTCAGGATTCAGCGGGGGTTTCCCCTCCTCAAGGGCAGCGCCTTCGGTCTCCGCTGCGACATCATCAACATCAGCGGGTGCAACAGCGGCAATTTCGTCGGTCTCCTCAGACTGACCTGGCTCAACTGGAACAGAAATTGAACCAGCTAACTTTGCCGCCCTAGAAAAAAACAGCGAGCTTATTACAGTGGCAAGAAAAAGCAGCACACGCTGAAGGCACAAGTGGTCGTCCATCAAGCGACCGGACACATCATTTATACCGCCTTTGGCAAGGGACGAGTCCATGACTTCCGATTATTGCTCCGGCATTGGAACTAGTTGCTGGAGCAATTATGCCTAGCTGATAAGGGTTATCAGGGCATTGCCAGGTTGCACTCCAGCAGTTGTACCCCGACCAAGAAGCGCCGCAAAACGAAGTTGGATCAGTTCGAGCGTCAGCACAATCGTCTACTAGCCCGGTTGCGGGTGGTGGCTGAACATGTCAACCGCCGATTGAAGATCTTTCGAATTCTAGCGGAACGCTATCGCAACCGCCGCAGACGCTTTGGCTTACGATTCAATCTGATTGCGGCGATCCTCAACTCTGAACTAGCTAAACCATTATGATTCACGCAAGAGGTCTATTGTTTAATGGGAGGAATGGCGGCGATCGCTGCCCATAGAAAAGGCTTAAATCTCAAGCGCTGGATTATCTTCGGCATCATTGGGGGTACGCCCGCTTTCATAGCCGCAATTCTAGCAAAGCCTAAAGTTTAGCCTGTTCGACAATCTGAATTTCTAAGTCAGTTAGCCCGTAGAGTTGGTATATGAGTTGATCGATTTGGCGATCGAGCGGTTGCAACTTAGAGAGAATAGTTTCTGCGAGTCGCTGCCTGACTAGTTTAATCATAAGTGCAGGGTTCTTAGATAGGCAAATGGGAATTTGTCGAAGCTGGGGTGAACCAATCCGAAGATAGTTGCCTTTCAAGGTATTTCCACTAAAATAACTCTTTAAATAGAAGCTGACTAGACGGCTATTGAGAACACCTAAGAGATAGTAAAGATTACACATTTGAGATGCAAAAATAATGGAGGTTGACTTTCCAGCCAAAAAGGAGCCATCTTTATCTATAGCGCATTCCAGGCGTTGAGTCATGCCAGAAACGATGATTTTAGGTTGTTTGGCTTGTTGTAACCGTTTGGGAGGAAGGCGATCGCTCTTCACAATTACAGGATGCAAGTAAGATTGTCCTAAATATCGCATTGGTTTTTTGCCCCATAAAAAACAGTAGCGATCGATTGTGCCGCTATTAACCATTCGCAGATGATGATTGCTCTGTCCTTCTTCTTGAGGCTGTCCTTCTTCAATCAATTCTTGCATGGCGTAGGCTTCTGCAACAGTTGCCGCTCCGTTAACTTGGGCGATCGCTTCTAACTTAGGAAACTGATCTCGAAGGCGATCGAGGAGTTGGGACTGCTGAACTGTTGCGGCGATCGCCCAAACTGCACCAGGTTCCTGTTGATCTAGCTGCTGTTGATCTAGCTGACCCGTTCCTTTCCTGGCGACAAACACTAATGGATAAACCGCTGCTCCAAATGCTGCGCTTTGGGAATAGTCGTGAAGGGTAATGATTTGGCTGGTTGTTGTTAAGAGCGATCGCGCTCCAGATGCATACTCTGCGGATGCTAATTTATTGGGCACCACCAAGCTGATTAATCCGTCTGATCGGCACAACATCAAGGCTTTTTCAATAAATACACAAAACAAATCCCAGTTTCCGGTAGCACTTTTGTAATGGTTAGTGCAATACTGCCGCCAACCTGGAAGGTACTTTGTCATCCACTCAGAATCTATGTAAGGAGGATTGCCGATGACAATGTTAAAACCACCAGATTGTAAAACATTAGGGAATGCTTTTTGCCAGCTCAGAGGATTGCTCTGAGAAGAATCATTCCACTCAAAATCCTCACCAATGACTGCATTTCCACAATGAATATTACGATTGAGATCTGGCAAGGGCTGCTGCGATGGAGACTGATTTTCTAGCAGTTTGAGGAGGAGGGACAACTGCGTCACGGTGACAGCTTGGGGATTGATATCTACCCCGTGAATGCAATCTAGCAAAATTTGTTCGCGTTCTGCGCGGGTGAGCGATCGCCCCATATTTTGCGATCGCCCATCCAACAACTCCTGATAAGCCGCCAGCAGAAAGAAACCACCGCCACAAGCCGGATCAAGAACAGTAGGCAATTCTTCTCCCCAAACTCTCACCGTATTTTCAACCACAAAGCCTACAAGCTGAGTCGGCGTGTAGTAAGCACCGCCTATCTTTTTCTCAGTAGGATTATGGCTTAGAACCTGCTCATAAATTTCCCCTAACTGATTGGCAGTGATGCGCGGAATCGGTGGAAAACTGATTCGGTAGATTGGCTCTTTAGAGGGTAAAAATCCAGGTAAATAAATCCCGTATTGTTTGTAAATTTCGTAACAAAGCGCATCCAAAATGTGTTCCTGGACGCGCCGATGAAGTTCAACTGGGGTTATTCCCAACTCTTGATTAATTAAAGTAGCCGCGATCTCCCCATACCAAGCATTGACCCACTTCAACGAGGTCGGCTTTACCATACTTAAATACTCAAAACCAACTGTAAACCCTGTTGCGGCTTCGTATCTTCGGGCATGGGTTCAGGGTCTGACCGCATGGCTGGGCAGTAACGCGCGTAAGAACAGCGATCGCACTGGTTGCTAGGAAACGGAGTCCAGCGCTGATCTTGGCGCAACTCAACCGCCAGTTTGCAAATGACTTCCTCTACCCGTTGCCGATGATCGGGGGTAGCTTCAAAGCTGATTTTTTCTCCGGTGCGCAGAAACAACAGACTCATGCGCTTGAGTTGCCGTTGGTAGCGCTGTTCTAGCGCCAAGTAATACAAGCCAATTTGTAGATCAATTTCGTCAGGTTCGGCGTAATCGACCTCTTTAGCAGATTTGTAGTCGATCAGTTCTAAACCATCTTCTAAGAAATCGAGGCGATCGTAGCGTCCCGACAGCGAAAATTCCAAGTTCTCGGCTTGCAGCGTGCCCTGAATTCTGCCCTCTACAGCGAGAGGCTTGCGCATAGAGGACTGGTTAGCAATAAAATCTTGATAGTAGCGACTTAAGATCGATCGCCCTTCATTAATTTGGTTAGAGGTTAAACTCTGAGTTTGCTGACTCCAGCAATACTCAATCCAATCCAGGCGAGGAATAGCATCTTGGTAGTGCCAGTCCTGGTAAATTTGCGCCAAAGCTTGATGCAGAGAGGTTCCCAAGACTGCCGAACCGAAAAATGCGGCGCTTTCGATGCGGCGTTCGTAGCGAAAATAGTAGGCACGGGGGCAACGATAGTAGGTTTGGAGTTTGGCGGCAGAGAGAGCGTAAGTCATGGTTTTTGATACGATTTGGGCAATCTCTGCTGCTGGGCGA
>JBGTJW010000301.1:0-57527 GCA_041744955.1 Stenomitos sp.
CACGAACCGGGCACGCTGACCTATCGCCCCACAGGTGCGCCGCTGCAAGATTTTGGCTATGAGTATGACCTGGTGGGGAATATCACAAGGATTCGCGATCGCACCCCTGACAGTGGCATTCTCAACAGGCCGCTGGGGCGAGATGCGCTGAATCGGGACTTTACCTATTACGCAGTTTATCGTCTGGAAAGGGCGACGGGACGGGAGTGCGATCGCCCCCCAGAAGCGCCCCCCTGGGATGACCAACCCCGTTGTGTGGATCTGACGCGCACCAGAGCCTATGAGGAAACGTATTTTTATGACTCAGTGGGTAATATGCGTCGGTTGACCCACGAGCATTTTGACAATGGCAATGGCAGCGGACAGGTCAGAAATCGAGATTTTTCGCTGGTGACGAATGGTGGAACGGTGCCGGTGAATAATCGGCTGGCGATGGTGGCGATCGGGCAAACGGAAATTCCGTATGTCTATGACGACAATGGCAATTTAGTGCGGGAAGGAGAGGCGCGACATTTTGAGTGGGATCAGAGCGATCGCATGAAAGCCTTTCGCACCCAGACCCAGGGGGCAGAACCATCTGTTCATGCCCATTATTTCTATGATGCAACAGGTCAACGGGTGATGAAGTGGGTGCGCCGTCAGGGGCAAGTGGATGTGACGGTGTATGTGGATGGTATTTTTGAGCATCATCGTCAAATTAGGGTTAGTGGAACGCAGGAAAATAACACGCTGCATGTGATGGATGACCAGCAGCGTATTGCCTTAGTGCGTGTTGGCGAACCCTTTTCAGATGATTCAAGCCCTGCTGTGAAGTTTCATTTGGGCGATCATTTGGGAAGTAGCAATGTTGTAGTTGGTGACTCAGGTGAGTTGGTTAATCGAGAAGAATATACACCTTATGGTAAAACCAGCTTTGGTAGTTTTGGCAGGAAGCGATATCGGTTTACAGGTAAGGAAAGGGATGAGGAAAGTGGATTGAATTATCACAGTGCTCGTTATTATGCATATTGGCTAGTGAGATGGCTGACAGTAGATCCACACATTGCTCAAAACTTTCGGCTTACACCTTATACATACTGTCCTAAGAATCCTATTAGCTGTATAGATCCTGATGGCAAAGATGTGGTTGTAGCTTTTACAGGCGGCGTAAAAGGTGAAGGTAAGGAAGTTAGCCTTGAGGAGGCAGCAAGAACAGATCCGACTACTTATAAATTTGTTGAGTCAGTAGGAAGCGCAGCAAAAGAAAAAGACCGTGACACTAACACTCTTATTGTGCGGTCAGGATTTGCTTCGGGTTCGACTGCTGAAACTGCAAGCGATTGGATTCAAGAAAACCTTGATGAGGGAGAGAAGTTAATTATTTACGGATACAGCCGTGGAGGTGATGTTGCAGTAGATCTAGCTGATGAACTCAATAGCCGGGGCATAGAAGTTGATTTACTGGTCACTGTTGACGCAGCGTTTGGCTTTGTAGATAGGAATGGTCTTCTGTCGCCTGTGGATAGAGAGATTCCTGAGAACGTTGCTGTAAATATCAACTTCTACCAAACTCAAACTTCTAGTGACCCTATTGGTAGTAGCGGCACTGAAGTTGCTTCTCGAGGATTTCCTAATGAGCCTGATAAAGAACATACTCGTGTCTATAACAAAGAAATCTCCAATACTAGCCACTTAGAAATTGATGAGATCGTGAGCAAAGAAGCAATTGACCAGGCTCAAGATTTTATTAGGCAGAATAAGCCTGGATCAAGTTGGGAGCCTTCTAGCCCACCAGGAGATCTTGCCGAATGGAAGCCAAGCCTTATGGAACAATTAGAAGCATCAATAAATGCTTTTATGTCTGAAGTAGTGATGTGGATGATTTATCCATCATTTCTAGATGCCTACTAATTTATAAAAGGTGAATAATGAAAACAAAAGACGCAATGGAAGTTGAATTTTGACAGAAATTTAAGTGATCGCACAATATCTTAGGTTGAATTATGACGATAAAGTTCAATGTCGATCTGAATAGTTTTAATACGCGATAATTGTAGATTTCTAGGGCTTTTACCCACAAATCTAATGCCCTCTTAGCCCTTGAAAAGACAAGGAGAAACCAATGGCAGTTGTATCTGGAACGCTTATTTCTTCCAATCCTTCTATTCCCATCTCTGCAGATATTCGAGTTCAAGCCTTTGACAAAGATATGCGGAGTGAACAACTGCTGGGTGGGGTGATTGTTCCCAGACCTCCCTCCTCCACTGCACCCGTTTTCTACACAATCACCTACGACGCAGACAGCTTTCTCCGCGACGATAAGCACACCGCTGATGTGTTTGTCATCGCAAAAACCCTTGATGAAAGCTTTAGAGATCTAACGCTCCTGTAGGTTGGGTTGAGGCAACGAAATCCAACATTAAGAACAACATTTTGAATGTCCAAAAATTGTCAATTTCTAGAGATTTTATCCAAGCTCCTGATGCCCCCTTAACCCTTGAAAAGACAAGGAGAACCCAATGGCTACTGTAACTGGAATTCTTACCTTTAATGCTCCTGACAATTCAATTGTTTCAGAAGTCACAGTTCGAGTATGGGACGAAGACTTTCGCAGTAGAGAACTATTGGGTGAAGTACGGCTTCCAGGGATTTTTTCGGTTTCAGCAACCTACACAGTTGAGTACAGTTCAGACCAGTTCGAGCAAGCCGAAGCACTTACCGCTGATGTTTCTGTAGAAGCCGAAGCAACTACACCCGCAGGTAAGCTGTTTGGCGCATCAGAAATCACCTTCAATGCCAGAGATAATATCCGTATTGATGTGGTATTGCAGCCAGTTGCCATATCACCGGAACCCCGACTCAGCGAACTAGAGCAACTGCTGCAAGCTCTCGAACCCATTCGACAGGGAGTAGACCCAGCCGATTTTACCCTTGAGCGAGATATCCCATTTTTAGTAGAAGAACTGGTTCGTAGACCGGGAACTCTCAACCGTCTGGAACGGATTCAATTGCGGCAACGGTTACAGTTTTCGCGATCAGCCGATCAACTGGCTCACACCACCCAAATTCCCCTCGCTGCTTTCTATGGTTGGTTCCGTCGAGACTTGCCAACTGAACTAAATGCACTCCTAGATTTGCCTATTACCCGTCTACGTGAGGAATTGGAAGCCGCGATTCGAGAAAATATCATTCCCGATATCACTGCTCAAATTCCTGAAATACTTGATCGCATCCGGTCTCTCCGTTTTCAAGAGGGTCGCCTAGTCAGTCATCGCTTCGTCGGGCTATTAATAGACGATGAAACTGACCAACCTCTGGCGGGCTACAGCATTCGCGTAGAAGATCTGGATGCCGAGCCCGAAGACCAGGCTGCTGGAACGGTCTACACCGATGGTCAGGGCTTCTTTATCCTTAATTTTGTTCTGCCAGGGGATGCACCAGAGGGGGCAACCCGTCGCCTGTTGCTCACCATCAGCGAAGATGAAACGGAAAATCTGGCGGTTACTGAGGTTCTCGCCACCGCCAACCAGGACGACGTTGCAGAGATTCGAGTCCAGTTGCGAGACGATGACCGGGGCAATGTGCCCATTCAAGAGGTTGCCCCCATCGAACTGGCACAACGTTTGCAACAGCAGGGCATCACTACCCTTCAGGCATTGCTGGCAAATCCTGATTTAACAGATGACACTGATTCAGCAGGATTAGAACGCCTGCGGGCAGTGGCTAAATTGAGGGTGCTAACCCCCAATCTAGACGATCCAGCCCTGTTGCTGGAAAGCGGCAACCTCAGCTTACTGGATGTGGGCAGAAATACCCGTGCCGATTTTGTTCGCACCCACCATGAACGGCTTGGCGATGCACAGGCAGCCTCTTTGCAGTTTGCAGCCAAGGAATATCGCAAAGTCATGTCCCACCTGATTGGGTCTGCCTGGTTACAACTCAACACCTCCCCCGATGATGAAGACGGGAATGACAATATCCCCCCAGGTGTGCGAAATAATCTCAACAACCTCCGTCGATGTGATTGCCGCAACTGCCAATCTGCGGTCAGTCCAGGGGCTTATCTGGCTCACCTGCTCGATTGGACTCTGGATCACATTAAAGACGTGACCGATACCATCGAGTTTGATCAGCTAGAGGAAGAGTTTCACCAGCCTTTCAGAGATCTGCCCACTTCCTGTCAGGCAGTGGAAGAGAGGGTTCGGCAGGTGCGGATCTGTGTGGAGGTGCTGTGGCGATATACAGGGTTGAGAAACGATCCAGAAGCAGAAGATGAGGGAGAAGACGGAGGCGTTATTATTGTCGCTCCCTCCCTTCCTACCCGATTTCAGCAAGCCTATACCGAATTTCTCAATGGACTGTATCAAGCCATTCTCGCCAACCTGGGCACCAGTTATGATCAACTGCGCCGGGTTCAATTGCATCTCGTCAATGGAGAAATTCCTCCAGAAGAGTTAATCGACCCACAGCGGCAATCTGTGGCCGACCTATTTGGCATCGACGTGCCCCATCTCAACGATGTTTTTCTAGATATTTACAGGAACGAAACCGAAGTTACTGAACTACAGCTACAAACTATCTTCGGCTTTAAGCAGACTCAATCAGATGATGTCCTGAAACCGCCTTCACGCGCCGATCTCATCACCTGGCAGCGAGAACGTCTAGAATTAATCTGGCAACAGCAGGACTGGATGAACGATGCCTACAGTGGGGAGCGATCGCTTCCCCTCATCGATCCAATCCTGATCGATGAATCCTATTTGCGCCTGCCAGTGGAGACAAATCCTGCATTTTCTCTACTGCAGGAACGGCAAACTACCCTGGCTAACCATCGCCAACAACTGGTCAATGCCAATCCTCAAGAAAATGGGCTGGCTCCTTTACTGGAAAATGAACTGGGACAATTGATCGACCAACTGCGAACCCTCTACACAACTCTGCAAACCAGTAATGATGCCACCCAACTGGAGCCAGCCCAGGCAACCGTTGCATCCTTCAATCTCACCCTGCCAGCCTTCACGTATTTGATGGATGTGGATGCCCGGATCGAAAACCAGCAGGCGATCGCCCCCACTGAGGCAGAAGTCGCTCAGGTCTGGGAAAACATCTTTGAGATCCTGTCCTCTGCCCATCGCCGTAGCCTATTTCCAGCCTGGATTGAAGCCGAAAATCAGGCAGGTATTCTCCTGAGTCCCAAGCTGTTCTGGCTACCGCTTCAAACTCCACCAGCACCCAACTCATGGCAGGCAGCCGGGGCTGATCGTCAGGTTTGGGAGGATGCTTTGCGCGATCGCTACACCCGCCGCCCCATCATCGACCCGAATCAGATCAAACCGATTCATCTAACGGTTTATAGACTGGTTCAACTACAACAGCGGCCTATTCCAGGTTTCCCAGTCCCCGCCATCATGCCTCCCCTGGACACCTATGAATTATGGCAAGAACGAGACAGCTGGGTAACAGAGCGTCTGGCAGCCCTTGAGCAAGCCCGCGAAGGTCAGAATACCCATCTAGCCGACTTTGCAGCCATGCTGGCTGCCAGCACCTTGGGGGGAGGACTGGAACTATTTGATGAGTTGGCAGACTTGGAAGCCCAGCGGGGAGACCTGGCGCTTCGCCTGGAGCAACTTAATTTGACCCTGCCCGAATACCGCTATCTGACGAATATTTTTGAGTTGGCAGAGAATAACGCCTCTATTGCGGGTTTGGAATGGCAACAGGTGGGTGCCATTCTGGTCAATGGAGAAAAGCGGCGCGAGTTTTTTGAGTGGCGTTTAGAGGAGCAATCAGCTGAGATTACTCTGCATCCCCACCGTTTCCAACAGCTCAAAAAGCCCATTCGGGTTGATCGCAATTCACCTCTACATTGGCTCAGCGACACCCAGGCTCAGGAAGATTGGGAAGATTTACTACGGGCACGCTACGACCAATTTGACACCCTGACAGAAGCCCTTGCGCGTGCAGTTAGCGATGCAGAAGGGCTCTGGCTCCCTAAGCTGAGAGATGCGCTCATCCTGGAATCTAATGCCCCTGGCGATCGCTTGCTAGAGAAAGCAGACTGGCTAGATAAGCTCCTGCTGGTAGACATGCAAATGTCAGGGTGCCACACCACCACCCGCGTCAGTCAGGCGATCGAAACGCTCCAACGCTTTATTCGCGGTGTGTATACAGGCGAACATCCCTCACTCATGCAGCATCTCAAGCTAGATAGTGAGGAAGACTATGAAACCGAGTGGCCCGTACTTGGCTCGTATCCTACCTGGCGTGCCTTCATGCTGACCTATCTCTTCCCAGAGAACTTGCTGCATGTTAGCCCACCTCTAAACCAATCTTTTGGGTTTACTGAACTGAAACGGAAACTTCCCAGCCGAGTCGCCCCGGAAGATGCTTGTGTTGCTGCTGCTGCTTATGCAGATTACTACCGTGATGTATGCCATCTAGAGGTACAAGCCAGCTGTCAGGTTTTAACACGGATGTCAAGAAGCTCGGCTTGTGAATCAAGCGCCAGCGACTTTCAAGTAAGGGTTCATCTATTTGCAATAGCTACCACTAGTGGCAAAGTCTATACCGCGACTTTCGATCCTGCTCTTGCCAGAGATTTAGATTCCACTTGGCAACCTATTAACAGAGCAGGAATCGTTGAGCGAATCATTGGTGCTGTTCCCCATAAAACTCCTGATCAGCAACGGTTTATCTTGCTATTTATTAAGGTAGAAGAATCTGGAAAATACAAACTCAAATTTATTAAACGCAATTTAGATGAACTCGATTCCTGGTCTAATCCAAAAGATTTAAGCTTGCCGTTGAATGATGGTCGCGATTTTACTGCCGCCTCTATTCAAAAGCGAGTAACGCCATTCGGAAGTTATCCAAATACTGATTTTCCCACTATTTTGGCAATTCAAAGCTCCACCAATGACATTATTTATCTTCGGCACATAAGCCCTAATGCAACAGGTTGGTCTCCTGAAGAATGGCTTCCATTATCTGGTCCCGACGCAACTTCATGGAGAATAGATCGCTATAACACTTCAACAATCAGTCTTAAGGCGCTCATTCAATACGATGACTCCAGCTATGCTATTTTTTCTCAAACTTCAGTAGATTATTTGAAACGAGTAATCTATCGGCTAAAATCAATTCCGCCGGTAATTTCGCCACTGCGAGAAATTGACGACTTAGAGTGGAGATGGATAGGGTTGTTTGGATCATTTCATGGTGCATTTACCATGACTGAATCACGTGATATCTTTGTCTTTGCCCAAGAAGGAGGAATTACTGACTACAAGAGAATTAGAATAATGAATCAACTGTTTTTGAGCGAAGCCTTCAACGGTAGCAGATATCGATATGAAATAAGATTTCCTGATGACATAAAGAAATTTGACAATGAATGGTTGAAAAACTTGCTGGGCATTAGTTTAGAGGATTTTAATTTTAGCAATTTCAATCCATCTTTCTTTGTGCCAAAAACTGATCCTGGAACTTTTAATCCTTTTGAAGGTAAAGAGTCAGAAGTTGAAACCTCAGACCAGTATGGATATGGTGGTTTCAATGGAAGCTTACTGGATTTACTCACACTTCTAAATTCAGACTTCAAGTTTAGGATACCTGAAGATGCATTTGTATTTTCTCCGGATAATCCTGAACAAGACAAAGGGTATTATAAAGTTCAACTTCAGTTTGCAGGGGTTGAAGTGTTTCTCAAGTTCATTGAGAAAATCGACCAGGTAGATTTCTTAGACGAGACTTTAGATATATGGAAACTAGCAAATCACTACATTCAGTTGCTCTCAGAGGACAGGCTCTCTTTGGCAGATCTGGTTGGTAGAATCCTTGATAACGTAACCTTAGGCTGGATAAATAGTTCTCCTGAAGGAGTAGCATTCTTTGATCGCGATAGCGGTGGTGGGGAGGACATATTTGAGTCAGGACGCTTAACTAATTATTCATTGCTTCCTGCTTCTGGAGGAGATGGTCTCAACATCAGTCAGACACCTAGAAGAGCAGTTGTTATTTCCCAGCCCAAAGGAACGTTTATTACAACAGCTCGACGCCAAGGAGAAGGAAGTTTAAGATGGGACAACCGTTATCGAATTACACCTAATGGAAGTGGTCCTTTTGATCTAACCCCTCTTAGAGAGAAGCAAGATTTAGAAACACGGGGACAAGAGATTCGTATTATGTATGTTGGCGATCCAGGACTAGTAGGCTCGCCAGCTTCGGTAATGATGTACCTGAAAGAAGCGTATAATCTGGTACCCCTCTATCTGGGCTATCAACTTCAGCTCAGTGGTTACTACGAGGAAGCATTGCTTTGGTATCGGCAAGTGTTTGACTATCTTCAAGTACCCAATCGGCGCAAAATTGACTATAGTTTGCGTTTAGAAGAAGATTTACCATTTGGGTTTAGAGATTCGGAAGAATGGTTAGATGATGCTACCAACGCCCATGCCATTGCTGCTACTCGTAAAGAGACATACACTCGCCATGTTCTACTGCTAATCATTCGTTGCTTGATCGACTATGGCGATCGCCTCTTCTCCCATGACAATGTCGCTGATAATGCCCGTGCCAAAGAACTGTATATTTTGGCATTGAAACTTTTGGATCTGAGTGTGCTTAGACCAGGGCGATCGAGTTGTGGTGACACCATTGGCACACTTGAAATTGAGGTTGGAGACACAGAACCTCTGCCGATCGCTCAATTGCAAGTTGCATTGTCTCAAATTCAAGATCCAAATCGGTTGCGAGGGGTTGTCACCTCCCTTCAAGCGATTCATCAAGATACCTCACGCAGTTCTGTCCAGCGATTGACCGCTATGCGCGAGACGGTGCAAACTGCTCTGGCTGAAATTCCACCACCCAAAAAATGGAATGAAGTCCGCACTGAGCAACAGAGCAGCCGTCAGACTCTAGAGAATCACTATCTAGCGCAACGAACTGTCCGTACTGGCTTACAAAAAGTCAATCAACAGCGCTATCAAGTGCAGCTCAATGCGCTAGAAACCATCTCAGATACCCCGGCTGAAACCTTATTGCAAAATCGCACTCCCTTACCCTGGTTACGGCAGGCGCGTCCAGAGGAACCCGAAAATGGAGCCAGACCGATCAATCGACAATTGCTGCTGAGAAGAGAGGTGCCTCAACGGATTGCCATTCTCCAGCAAATCCGACAAATTGCTCCCTTGCAGAGTTTGACCGCGCTTCGTCCGAGTAGTTTTGCCATCAATCAAGAAATTTCTTTTGAATTCTGCATTCCTCAAAATCCCGTCATTACCGCTCTAAGAACCCGCGCCGAAAATAATCTTGCCAAACTCCGCCAGTGCCGCAACATTGCAGGCTTAGTTCGCCAGATTGATCCCTACGGTGCGCCCATTGAGATTGGCGGCATTATCACGCCAACCGGGCAAATTTTCTCTGGCATTGTAGAAGCTCCGCCTACGATCTATCGATATGCTGCTCTAATTGCCCGTGCTAAAGAACTGGTCAACATTGCTCAACAAATTGAGTCAGGTTACCAGGCTGCGCTAGAAAGTGCTGAACGCGAAACCATGACTCGTATGCTGGCAGAACAGAGTGTGGGATTGGCCGACGCTCGCGTTGCATTGCAGGATTTGCGCCTGAATCAGGTTAATAACGAATTAGGGCTGGCACAGCTACAACGATCGAGCGCCGAGTTTCGAGAGCAAACCTATGCTGGATGGATTGCAGCAGGGCAAAACGAGCATGAAGAAACAATGCTTGCAGCATATAAAGATGCGGCCGATGCCCAGAAGCAAGCTGCTCGTGCAAGTGCAGCCGCATCGGTTGCGCAAATAGGTGCTCAAATCGCAGGGGCATGGGCACCTTCTAAGGCGGGTGATGTTATCACTGGAGTAGCAGCAGCCCAAACGGCTTCTCTTGCAGTTGCAACGGCAGCGACATTAGCCGGGGCCGTCTTTCAGGAGCGTGCCATAGATGCCGAAGCACGAGCTCAGGCAGCTTCCTTCGATGCCAGCTTCGAACGCAGTCAAGAACAATGGGAACTTCAGAGCGGATTAGCTAACTTTGATGTGCAAATTGGTAATCAGCAAATCGTAATTGCCGAAGACCAGATCGCCATCGTCGAGCAGGAGAAAGCAATTTCTGTTTTAGAGCAAACCCATGCAGCAGATGTTTTAGAGTATCTGCTAACCAAAAACTTTACCGAAGAGATGTACCTTTGGATTGCCAGCGTGCTACAGGATGTTTATCGCTTCTTCTTACAAGAAGCCGCTTCCGTTGCTCGACTCGCTATGGCACAAGCAGCATTTGAGGGCAAGACTGCTCCCTTAGGCGTCATTCAACCCGACTATTGGCAACTACCTGCGGATTCTAATAATGCAGCCTTTAATGGTGGAAATGGCGATCGCCTTGGTCTTACAGGTTCTGCACGTCTCCTGAAAGACATCTACCAATTAGACCAATATGCCTTCCAGACTCGACAAAGCTACCAGAGCTTAACACTTATACTCGACTTGGCTCAACTATTCCCCGCTGAATTCCAACTTTTCCGCCAAACCGGTGAGGAGTTCGTCTTTGCAACCTCATTAAGCCTGATTCATCGACAATTTCCTGGCTATTACCTCTGCCTGATTCAGCAAGTCAGCGTGTCTATTGTAGCCCTGACTTCCCCCACCGATGGCATTCGTGCCTCCGTAGAATCGACTGGTATTTCGCAGGTAGTGGTCGGCGGCGATACGTTCCAAACCGTCACTATCCGCAATCTGCCAGAACGCATTGCCTTAACTTCGCCCACCACCACGGCAGGCATCATTGAACTGGAACCCGATGCACAGTCTCTTCTTCGCCCCTTTGAAGGCAGTGGTTTCGCTACCAACTGGAGAATTCGGATGCCAAAAGCTATAAATCCATTCAATTATAATTCAATGGCAACCATTCTCTTTACAGTCGAACTGTCTGCTCTGCATAGCTTCGACTACGAGCAACAAATTCTGCGCGAGCTAGATAACCGCGTCAGCGCTAATCGAGCGTTCCAGTTCCGTAACGAATTTGCCGATCAGTGGTACGACCTGAACAACCCAGATCAAACCTCTACCCCAATGGTTGTCAGGTTTGAGACCCGCAGAACCGACTTTCCGCACAACATCGAGAACCTTAAAATTCAGCATGTCTTGCTCTACTTCATTCGCAGAGATGGTGCCGATTTTGAAGTGCCAGTCACCCATCTTCACTTTACCGAAGAGGGTAGCAGCGGAGTAGTGGGTGGTGGCGCGACATCCAGAGATGGTGCCATCAGCACCCGGAGCAATGCCGCCAGTTGGACAGCTATGATCGGCAAGTCACCCTTTGGCGCTTGGGAACTATCGCTATTAACAGAACTGGAGGATGGGCGATTGCCATCAGAAGTGATTGAAAATGAAGATATAGAAGACATCTTGTTTGTAATTACCTACTCTGGTCGAACTCCCGAATATCCTATGTAGCCTCCTCAAAACTATTATTTCTGTATGTTCTATGTTGTTTCTACTGCAACGGTTAATGATTTGGATCATGTTGCAAGATTAATCAACGACTACGTGCGCCAGAATCTAAACATGCCCTCCTGGCCCTGCTCGATCGCCACCTTCAAACGCGATTACGCCAGCGGTTGCTTCCGTATGACTGTCATTCACAGCGCCGAAAAACTCGTCGGTTTTGCTGCCTGGATACCCAGCTACGACCTGCACCACTGTGTCCACGGTGCTCTTTTTATAGATTTATACGTTGACCCCGCCTATCGCTGCCGAGGCTTGGGCATGGCGCTGATTTGTGCGATCGCCCATGAAATCACTGGTCTTGGTTGGGAGTTCATGCGAGGATCAGCCCTCTCCGGACGCGCTGCCCGACTCTATGAACGGTTTGCAGTCCGTTTTGGAACCAATGAGTACAATGTCAGCGGTAAGGCACTCCGGCGATTGGCAAGTTTAGCAGGCAAACCGGCACGAGAAATGGTTCAGGGGTTACCGACAGTGGAAATGAATTATGAATGATCGACAGACTACTCTCTCTGCTATCGCCGTTGGAAAGACAAATTATTCCCGTGCAAGCTGAGGAACAGATCGCAATCGCCTATCTCTCTTCAACATCTAGATTATCCTTAAACTTGATCCACCGAGTGGGGATAGCTAAATCCAGAGACATGGGTTCCTTGACGCAAAGGTACGTAAAGCGACAAGAATCTACTGGGGAAAGCGCTGTAACCAGATGTTTACGCGGATTTCCTTTCCCCTTTTCGAGCTTGCGCTTTCAGGATGTTTTTTTGGGGGTGGAATGCCTACCGAACCCGGCGCTTTTCATCGGAGCAGTCATACTCCCCGAGCCGATTGATCTGCTCCCATGCGATGACGGCATGGTTGGCGACGGCAGCCCGAATCGCCCCTCTACGCTCGTCAGTAGAAGCATGGCCGAGGCGATACTCAAAGACACAGTGCACTACCGTTTATCGGAGAGCCGTCGATCATCTCAGAGTCGGGAAGACACAGCTTTCTATCGATCTTTTCCGCCGGATCGTCGCCGGGAACTTTGCCATCAGGACTGAACGTTGGCCCTAGGCCATGTCGCTTTACGTACCTTTGCGTAAAAGAACCCACCCTTGGGAAACGGCATCGCGATCGCTCTTTCACTTGATTAACTTTTCAGAATTTTAGCCTGAATACTTAATCACTGAGCCACGGCTCGATTTTGGCACGCCTCAACCGCGCCACACTCAAAGCCAACCACAGCAGCCTTTCCAGCCCCTCTGCCCGCTCATTAACTATTTTCCAATAGTTAATGAGCGGGCAGAGGATGAAAAGTAGGGGCGATCACCCACACAGATGCTGTCGCCTTACCTCAATCCCAACTTGCCTCCTGACCCCACCGCTGTTGACAATTGTTCAGCCTCAGGTGACGAAGCGTTGCCCTGTTTACAGGTACTACGGGAAGAGTCAGCGTGTTTATATCAGAATATGCTGTGTTTAGTGACAGCCACTACCAGTTGATGAATAGCAGGTTGCTCAAGTAAATGGCTGATTCATGTCTCCTGTTCGCCCAACTTTAGAACCCAAAGAAGATGACATGGTCAGCAATTTTGCTGTGTACATTGTCACCAGATGCATTCCCAAGCAGCAGATTCAATCTTCGGTGGCACAAAATTGCCAGGCGTCTGGTTCTCCTCCAGGCAAAGTTAATTTCAACGCTGGGGCAAAACGACGGAAGCGCTCTAGAGTAGATGTTACTGGTTCCTTGAGAGCGAGTGCCGCTAAAATTATCCGGGTAGGATGAACTTCGCCTTGTAATAGATCGTTTGAGCTTTTCAGCTCTTTTGTCAGGCATTTGGAGAGAGCAATTACGTTATCTTCAGAGTCGATCAAGCTTTGCAAAATGCTTAAATCTACTTGTGGTAGTTTCAGTCCTAAAGGAGAAAATTTCTGAAATCGATTGAAGGTATCAGCTATAGATTCATTCAGATTTATGGATGCCGTTATTAAGTGAGCGGAAGTTACTTGATCTTCTAGCCATGTACTTACTACTCTTGAGTATGCAGGTGTAAATTGTTCTGAAAATGCAAGTGCATCTTCACGGGTCACAGCAATTTCTGTAATCAAATCCAAATCGACCTGAGGTAATACTAAGCCCAGCGGTGTGAATCTCTGAAAGCGCTTCAAAGCTTGGTTGAGGGGTTCACCCAGTCGCCATGCAGCCTGAACTAATTGAGCGATGGGTAGTTGCTTTTCTGACCAAGCAACTCTCTCACCAATATCCCCTATAGAAAGAGCTATCATGTCTTCTTCAGTTGCTCTAAAGCCATTTATAGACTCCAGATCTACATCGGGTAACTTTAATCCTATATTCAAAAATCTCTCGAATCTTCTCAGTGTCGCAGTAATGGGTTCATTCAACTGCCTTGCTACAAATGCTATTTGCACTGGAGATATAAAATTTTTCGACCAAGCTCCTTGACCATCTAACCCTGTTGAAAGGGCGATAAGGTCTTCTGGAGTTATTTTAATTTCTTCTAAGTCTTTTGACTCTATACTAACTATCTTTATTCCGATAGGCTGAAATTTTTGTAAACGTTTTATGGTTCGCCCTATAGGTTCATTTAATCGCGTAGAAGCCAAAACAATTTGAGCAGCAGATATTCGGTTTTGAATCCACGGTCTTCTCCATTGAGTCTTACCTTCATCAAGAGGATCAAATACTTCTTCTATTCTTCTTGAGAGAGCAATTATGTCTTCTTCCTCTATATCTATTTCGTTTAGAGACGCAAAATCTATTTCAGGAATTTTTAAACCCAAACCCGAAAATTTCTGAAACCTTCTAACCGTTAAAGCTAGAGATTCATCCAACTTCTTTGCAACATGAACCATATGCGCTGGTGGAACATACTCACTGATACACCAAGTTCCATATCCCGGCGGCGGAATATCTTCTATGATAGAAGTACCATCTCCAGGTTCGGCTCTTGGGCAGTTTTCAGGCTTCATTAGTTTTGGTATGCTTGCCGAAAACTCTTCTGAAATTTTGAAAAGCCCATGGTTCCCCCACAAAACGACGCGATAGGGAAGTATCCACCAAGGAATTTGGCGTCTGACAAGATTCTGCACAGAAAAGCCATATCTGAAATAACAAAGCCAAAGATCGGGCGCAAAACAACCAAGTTGAGAAATTGGAATCTCTAAATTATTAGTGCTTCGACTCATCAGTGGAATAATTACTTCCTCAGCAGATAATATGTCCGCAATGTTTGAAGTAACTTGTGGGTATTGGCTTGCTAGCTTCCAAAGTAAATTGAGGTCAAGATGTTGCCAGTTTAGTAAAGGTGCAGAGTTCTGTAGTAGGTTTTCACGTACCCATCGCTGATCCCATTCCACAATTTTTCTACGATCTACTGTAAGTTTGGGCAAATGTTCTTGCCGTAGATTGAATACAAATCCAGGTTGAGTTTCTGCCGTTCTTAATCCATCAGAGAGAATACATCCCTTTTTTATGTACCAGTATTCACTTTCTGGAACCCACCAAATGTCAGTACCTTCTATATTGAGACAGTAGCTGTCAGGATACTCAGGATGTCTTAGCTGGTTAGGCTCCCAAATTTCATGCCGACCAAACTGCTGAACCTCCGTTCTAAACTCTGCCACCCATAATAATTTTCGTAAAGTCTCAATACAGGATATTAGTTGCCCTTTGTGATGAGTACGATTGAGATACAGGCGTACTCGTGTTCCCGCATAATGTCCCGATCCCAAACTTTGCGCCCGAAATAGCCCGCTGCTACCAGGAATTCGCACTTGCAATCGGTTTCCAGGTTGTCCTTTACGATCTAATCGACAAGTTTCTACTTCGATCTCATCTGCCAACATGAAGTAGCTGAGTACACCAACACCAAATTGGCTATTGGGATACATCCGAATAGGCGGCTCACACTTGAGCCACTCCGCCTGCTCCTCAATAAATTCTGGTAAATCAGCAAATCGACGACCTGCACGCGCGAAGCACTGAGATAAATGCGGCATTGCCATGCCAATTCCATTATCTTCGCACTCAAGATAGGGTCGCCCATTCTCAGTCCCCTGCCGGAAGAGGATCTTTCCTTCCCATGCTTCATTTTCCTGGTATTGCCCGGATTGTTTTAGGAAATTAAGCCTTGCTTGCCTGTAGCGACAGGCATCCATCGCATTCTGGTACAGCTCACGGATCGCCAACATAGGGTCGCCGTAGAGTTGTTCTCCCATGAGTAACTCCCGCACCTCATCATGGGCAAGCTGAAAATTCACATGCGGAGTCTGATAGACGGGTATCCCATTCTGTTGCACTGCCACAATCCCATCGGGCAGCAGGTGGGTAGGTAATCCTGCCAGAACATCCATCCCTTGTCGCTTTTCTGCTACCTGCCTAAAGATATGAGTCAGCATCGAGCCGCCATGTTCAACATGTTCAGACAGTGCTAAGTCCACAGCTGGGTGATCACACATAACCCTGAGAACCCGCCCCCGTCCAGTAGGATTCCAGCGAGCTTGGTTGACTGTTTGAAGTACTTGGTTAGGTGTTAAGGGATCGGCTAAGCCAATGTGATCGACCAGCACCTCAGAAAGCAACCGTATATCCATCGCCAGCATTCCTGCCAGTTGTAGCAAATATGCCAGCATCTTCTCTCGGACTTCCTGTTCCTCCCGATAGCGACCAATGGTAACTCTGTTCTTCAACGCATTCGGGCGATCATCACGATCAATCCGTTCGAGATCTGTGTACATGCAGTGAGCAAGTTCTAAGAGACGTTCTCGCCTGAATGTTTCACTAGCAAGGCGTGAACTGCCATGACCTACCTTAGTCAAAACCTTGTAAAAGGTATTCGAGAGATAACCTCTTTCTGACTCAGGTTGCCAAAGCTCCAAAGTCTTTAATAGGCAACGATGCAATAGCCATGCCATTACCGCATCACTGTCTGAGGCTCGTCCCTGTTCTCTGAGTCGTTTTGCCTTGCGGCTAAAGCGGGGTTGAGACTGATGTTCTCGCTCTAAAACAACTCGACAATCTGTTGTTGATATAGGCTCTCTCTCTAAGGAAAGTGGGTTAGCACTCGCCATATGAACCAGACCACTCGCTATTACAGCCTCTCGAATGAAAGGTACTGTAACGATCAAAGCGGTCTCAGCATCTGTCAACTCCACGGGTGGATCAGAGCGAAAAATCAGCAATTCCAGGTTTTCGAGAACGCGAATTGGCAACGCCTCATCTCGCCAAGGGTCTTCTGGAAAGGCTCGAATTGCTGTTTGCCATTGTTGCCAACAGGCAGCCACCACCACAACGACTTGCTGCTTTAGCTCTGTAACCGAAGGATGGAAATCCGTGTCTTTGTCCTTCCAAAGTGGCGACTGTAAGACTGCTTCAGACCAGGGGTCATTAGCGTTACCTGCCTCTGTGGTTGTAGTCGCTCCTTCACAAATCACACGCGAGAAGGTGTCATCCCCGACGGCACTCTCAAAAGAGCGATGAACTTGCTGTGACTGTTTTTGATGTTCAGCTACCAGGCTACTTAGCCTTTCCTGGGTTGCTTTGAGAACATCCTCCAGGCTAGCAGCAGGATACTGCGGATCGAGTACTTCAGCCAAGGCTTTGGAGAAGAGACTAAAGCCCTCATCCTCTCCCACATACTGGCTCACTTGTCCAGGACCACAAGCAAAGACCACGACAAAACTGCGTCGTGTTGCCTGTCGTCGCTCACCTCGGCTCCAGCCTGCAAGATAGGTATCTTTGAAGCCTAATTTAACGCCCTCCCGGCAAGCATCGATAAAAAAGACGATAGTCGAGGCACCAGACTGATCGATAATGTCACCTAAATCGGTCGGAACCAGATACTCCTCAATAAAATCAGGGTCGTCCAGGACTGCATCAGACGGAATCAGGTAATCTTTACCCCGGTAGTGCATTCCGTGCCCGGAAAAGTAAAGCAGTAGAGTTTCTACTCCTTGAGACTCTCTACATTCACGTCTAAGCGCCTGCAAGATTTTGCTGCGTCCAGTCTGTGCTGTGCCTTCTGTACCGAGTGAACGGACACTAAAGCCAGACCGTTCCAGTGCGCCATGCAGCGACTCCACATCCCGTCGAACGATCGATAAATCAGCAATAGCATCACTCTCGTACTCTGGAACTCCGATCAGCAGTGCTCGACGCTTGCTCATTCTTTACTCCGAGAAGGTTAATGTGATTGCTCCTTTGCCGCCCAATTTAGCCGTTCCAATTAACTCAATGCCTCCCTCAGCGGTCACTTCAACCTGAATCGTGACTTGTTTAAGTTGAAAGCTGCCAACTTGCTTCACATCGCTAACTAAACAAGCAACCTCATGGCACACTTTGTTTAGATTTTCTCGAAGGCGCTCTGTGGGCAAGTCACGGACAGCTATATCGGTGTCAGTTGAGAAAATCCCCTTCACCTGCTCATCTTCATCCGGTAGGCTAACCAGAAATGGAATAGTCCCCATGCTATAACTTTGTTCCGCGAGGATTAAATTTGTCTTTTCAAATATAAGCGATGTAGAAAATGAACACTACGCGCTCACCCGTGTAGCTAATATCACTTCTGTTGCGAGGTGAATCCTTAGCTACTAATCTTCGACTCAAACCTCCAAAGCTGCTAACTTTGGCGCTCGCCGAACCCGCAGAGGTTCACAAGTTGGTTACCTGTATCCAAACCCCTTGTAAGGGTGGAGACGCAGAGATAGAGCGCAGCAAGCGTGGGGCGGGTATTTTTCTTCGTGCCAGAAGCCTATCAAAGAAGGGCCCTTTTTTGACACCCCTTCCAGCTCAGCAGCAAATGCTACTGCCAAGGGGTTCTAGCAGCCTGCAGTTTATACCCCTTTTTTGATACCCCTGGCGATCGCCACCACGGTTAAGTACAGCCTTCCTTGAGGTTGCATCGCGGCATGCGATCGATGCAATTACTCTTTGAAACCCCAGAGGCAGCCCACGAGGTTGCTTCCATGCTGCAGTGCGAGTACGACGGCTTCACCATGATTACGCTGCCGGCGGTTCATGACGCTCTGGCGCTCAGAACCGCGATCGAATTGACCGGAGCCGATTTCTGTTTTGCTGGCGACCACCATCCACTGGTACAGTCTTCAACGGCTGATGCAATCAGCAAAATGAGTGACCAAGACCCAGCCGCGCGTATTAGTCGGAAAGCGGAGTTGTGGCAGGATATTGCGCCCTTCTGATGTAAGGTCACAACATTGCCGACTTGACGCATTTTTGACCGTATCCTTCAGTTTCGCGTTGGCACGTCGCTTAAAAATGTCTATCTTGCAGTAGATGAAAAATTTGCTATGGTGGGGGGATTGATTTGCCCTAGCCAGACATGGTTCTTAGACGAGCTCTTGTTGTCGCCCCTCTGTATGATGGTCAGTGGCTTCCACCTTTGGCAGGTCGTCCCGATGTAGTAAAGCGTTTAACTAAGTGCCTTGAGGAACAGGGTAGCTATGACGTGAAAGCGCTGAACGGCATAGTGAAACCGCCTGAATTTCTCCAAACCATAGAAGACTTTTTCAGTTCAGATGGTGAACTCCTTTTCTATTTTTACGGGCATGGCTGCGTTCGTAAAAATGGGAATGGCTATTTTGCTACTTCCTCTGCGCGAAACTTTGAAGAGGGCATCCCAATGGCTGAAGTGATTACTTCAGCCATTACTTCAAAAGCACAAGAAATAGTTCTTATTCTGGATTGCTGTCACGCTGGTGCTGCAACTGAGGTGACGAGTGTTACGATTACGGGTCTAGCAGAGCAAGCCATTCAACAAGCAGGTAGAGTTCTTTTGGCTGGTTGTGCATCTCACCAAAACGGTTGGGAGGTGAAAGCTGATGATGAACAGAAGAAGATAGGAGCATTCTCCTACCATGTTCTTAAAGGATTAGAAGGAGAGGCGAGTTACGGTAGAGGGAAGGTACGTGGCTCTATGCTTGGAACTTATGTTACAGAAGTCTTCAAAGCTTGGAATCAAGATCCCATCTCTCTCAATCGTGAGGCTGGAAGCCGTGAATGCATTATTACTTCTGGCTTTCCAATTAAGACTAGTCCAGTACCAAGCTCTGAAGCAAGTGATAAACAGGCAAAGCTTATTGGTTTACCGTTTAAGCCGTCTCAACTGTTTGTAGGGCGATCGGCTGAAATTGATTCCTTACGGACACTGCTAACAGTGGGTGATAGACAAGTTGCAGTATCCGCTACAGTAGAAGGACTTGGTGGAATTGGCAAGACGGAGGTAATACTCCAACTTATTTACCAGCCTGATATCCTGGCAACATATAAGACGATCATTTGGCTTGATGGTGCTGGACCTCTTCCTCCACAATGGGAAAAGGTTGCCATTGAACTTGGAATTGAAAATCGCGGTGCAGAACCTACAGGGTTAATACAGATAGTTGAACGAGAACTCCGCAAGAGTGGGAACCCTCTTATTGTTCTAGATAATGCTAGTGAATGGAGACCTGTAGCCAATCTGCTTCCAAAAGGCATTGCCCTAATAGTAACGACAAGAACGCAAGGTTTTGGTGGTAATGATTTTCAACATTTAGAGTTAGGAGTATTATCTGAGGAAGCGGCTACTAACTTCTTGATTCAAATGGTTCCAGCTCTTGAGAACGATCCTTCACTTCCTCAACTTGTTAGTACGCTTGAAGGACATGCTTTGGCTTTAGAGCTGGCCGGGTGGAATATCAGATACCTCGGAATATCTGCCGAGAAGTATTTACAGCGATTGAATAAACATCAAGCAGATGTCAATCTTGCTCTAGAAGCTACAAAATATGGAAAAGCGGTAGATGCATGTCTCTCACTTACTTGGGATGGCTTGAAGCATGACGCTTCGCGCACTCTTTGGCGCAGAGCTTCTTTGTTTGCTCCAACATCTGCTCATCGTGACTTATTGCAGGTGAGCTTCACAGGAGATGCAGAAACACGGTATGAGATCCAGCGAATGCTTCGGTATGAGTTTAATAATGATGTCACTTCCAAGACTCTTCTGTGTGATCCAGACGAGTTTGATGATGCATATGCTGAGCTCCGTTCTTTTCATGTTCTTGCACGGGTTGAAGGCTCTAACAGCGAACGCTGGGCAATGCACAGACTTGTGCGTGGTTATGGACGTGAGCGCCTACAACGAGGTGAGGTTGCGTTTCATGCTATGTCGCTATCAGAATGGCTGAAGCACCCAACTTTGCCTATAGAATCTGAAATTCCACATTTCGTCGCTACAGTAATAGATGCGGCTAGATATGTAGGCGAGTTTAAGAGCTTACGTGGAGAACGAAATCTTGGATTCGAGGTTGTTGCTAGAGGTATTAGCTCGCAGGAAAATCTCTTCAATCCATCAGAATTCATCTACTATATTCGCGATCAACTACAAGATCCTAAAGCTATAACGATGATTCTTGAGGGTCTGAGCGATATAAATGAGGATGTGCGAATTCAATCTATAAGACTTTTAGACAATATAGGTCCTATCCCTGAAGTTTTAGAAGGTCTTGCATCCTCACTTAATGATTCTGATCCACGAATTCGAGAAACAGCTGGACGTACTCTAGCTAAGCATGGAGGTGATAAAACTGTTAGCATTCTAAGCACATCAGTTAACAATTCCAAGGAACGTGTCAGCTTAGCTGCCATCAAAGCACTCGGTTTAATGGGAAAGAAAGCTCACAATGCTTTGAAAGAGGCTCTAGGGTGTGAGAATCAAACTAGTTGTATCGAAGCAGCACTTTTGTTGTGCGAACAAGAGCAGCAGGAGGGCTCTCAAATTCTAATTGATACAATTCACTCAGTAAGCAAACAGGAACAAGGTCGCTTTATTGATGCTCTAGGTACTGCCAAAGATCTGAGAGCAATACCAACTATAGTTGAGTTCTTGTCTAATGAGGATCACCGTATTAAAGCAATTAAAGCATTAGGTAAAATAGGTGACACAAGTGTATATTCTCGATTAGTAGTTTTTCTAAAGAGTGAAGGAGATTATGGAGTCGGTGATGCTGCTAAAGAGGTTCTAACTAGAGAAGCAGATTACGTCACTCTAAAGAATGCATTGAGTAGCAATGAAGATCTGGCTATTCGTAAAAAAATTGCACTTCTCCTATGTGAACAAGAGCAGCAGGAGGGCTCTCAAATTCTAATTGATACAATTCACTCAGTAAGCAAACAGGAACAAGGTCGCTTTATTGATGCTCTAGGTACTGCCAAAGATCCGAAAGCAGTAGCAACTGTAGTTGAGTTTTTGTCCGAGGAAAAGTATCGTATTAGAGCAATATTGGCGTTAGGAAAAATCGGCGACTCAAATGTATATTCTAAGCTTCTTGAACTTTTAGAAATTAATAATGACGATGTTAAATGTGATGTTGCAGAAAGCCTTGAGAAGCTAAATGCCTTGGACTGTTTCTCTGAAGTATTTACCGTTCTATCTAAACAACTTGATTCTCAGGAAATAAGCGGACGATTTCCACAACTTGTATTAGAGATTGCACAAAGAAATAATATATCAATTCCATTGAAATTGGTATGCCGTGTTTTTCTTAAATCTAGTAATTGGAGGGTAAGAAAAGATACTGTAATCTCTCTTGGAAAATCTAAAAATATTGAAGCTGTACCATATCTTATTGAGGCACTTGCAGATAAAGACCACGATGTAAGAATTGAAACAGCAAAGGCTTTAGGTTTAATAAATGATAACAGAGCCGAATTGCGCCTGCTTGAAATAGCTTCTACTGATTCACGAGAAGATGTTAAAAAGGCGGCATCTGAAGCACTCAAGCAGATTAGAGGTTAACAAATTCAATGTCTAACTTGCTTTCACAAGTTGAATTTGCCCTACAGCGGCTTGATGCCCTTGTCCCTAAAGGAGAGAATGCAAAGGACTATCTTAAAAGCACTCTTGAGGAACACATTGCGTCAGTTTCTCCGGATACTCCAATGGGGGTTGTTCCGGTGTCTATGCTCTCAGCAACTAAGATCTATGCTTCGGCTAGCATGGCAATTGAACTGATTGAGACCCCGACACAGCTAGCAGAAAAACCAGAAAGCTTAGTAGATCTTGGTATTATCGAATGGCTTTTGAGACCTGCATTATTGCTAAAGAATGGACTCTTTGAATCACCAGCATCGGGGCCTTGGCAAAAGCTAAAACCTGATATTGTAGAAGCTCCGTCAAAGTCAGTATGTCGCATCGATCTTTGCAGGGATGGATATACACCGATTCATTTAGGAACAGGATTTGTTATCGGCACTAATGTGCATGGGCAATTTGTTGTGATGACAAACGCTCATGTGATTGATGGTGCTAAACAGTATGGTTGGCCATCTACGGATGGAATCGACCTAGCATGTGATTTTGCACGGGACACAGTTGAACATAGCGATCAACTGTTATCAATATCAAGTGAACATCATATTCATCCAAAGTATGATCTTGCCCTTATTTACCTTTCAATTGAGCAACTTGAAGCAACTGAAATATCCCTTGTCCCTCTAGTGATTGCAGAAAAGCCTCCAGATATTATTCTGGGATTGGAAATGGGTGTAATAGGTCATCCGTCCTTTGATTCAAATCGCGATTCTTTCCCAAAATACTTCGGTTTTGGCGATGAGTTTGGAGTAAAAAGGTTTTCACCAGGGTTCATCAGAAATATTGAAAAACGAAACTGGCGATCTCAGGATGTAGAAGTTTTTCTACACGATGCTACAACCCTCTCAGGAAGTTCTGGCTCATGTATTCTAGATTTCAAAAGTATGAATGTAGTAGGTTTGCACTTTGGCGGTTGGCCTATGCAAAGACAAAGAATGGAAATAGGTGATAAAGATGTTGTAGCGCAGCTATTTCTTGCAAATGGAGCTGTCCCTTTATGGGCGATAAAAAACGATCCACTGCTCCAGCAAGTGATTCTACCAAACATTTCAAACCGAGAAGGGAAGGTTTCAGAAAATTTAAGTAAACAAATATCTAATTGAGAAACCACATATTATGCTGTTTGAAGATATTAAAGCTATTGGCGAATATTCTCCTGAAGAGATAGCTTCAAAGCTACAACAAATGGACGATCCTGATACAGCCAACAAATTCTTAGAACGCGCTAATGCTGAACAAATCGGTGAGGCAGGAATTTTTGGTGGCTCTATGCAACCTTGGGAGCATGCAACTCACCAATTCGGCTATATTGCGCCCTTAAGTCAGGGAGTTAGAGACCTCCAGCCCATCCAATACGCTGGCGCACTGAAACCTGACGAAACATTAAAGAATAGTCGTATCAATATTCGTATTGATCAATTACGTATCTATAAATATCCAGGCAATGGCATTCATAATGTGATATTGACGTTTGCAGCTCAAAACCAAGTAGCTGGTAGTGCAGAATCGGTGACCTTTAGCCAAACTTACCGAGTTCCAGAAGGTCAAATGGCTGGTATTTCTGGATATCCTATTTTTATTGGGTTAAACATTGGACTACAGGGAATAGCTTTTGAATGCTCTACAGTGAACATAAAAAACGATTCTGATGAGAAAATTTTGGAGACTTTAGAGGCTAAACCCTTTAAGGATGGACTCAACTTATTAACTACTTTTCAACCAGTTATTGCACCATTTACCGAAGTTACCTTAGGCATTGTTAAAACGCTTGCTGCACGCAATAGAAATGTAGCCGTACAAAAATTTTATTTAGGGCTAGACTTTGAACAATCGGCAATGGGAGCTCGTTTAGCAGAAGGTAACTACATTGCTGTACAGGTTCCATCCGAAACAACCATAGATTGGAATAAGTGGGGATTTAATCCAAATACTGGTGCTATAGTGCATAGGGCAAATGGTATGCCTTTAGAGCATAATTTTATAGTCTTTCGGGTAAGCCGTTATGAAGAGTAGAGCAGGATGTTAAAACTACGTCTGACTTGACTTCGTTGAAAAGCGTTGGTCTCGGACGTGTTTTTTCAGCTTAATGTAGTTATCGCCTTGGATAGTTGCACCCCGGAGCAACTAACCAACGAAGGCATCGGGGTTGCCGCCGCTGCAAAGGCTCAAAAAGGCCACTGTACTACTCCTTTTTGAGCTTTTTGGGTCCAAAGTTAGTCCAACGCCACTAGTACACCCCCAAAAAACGGTTGCTCTTGGGCTACTCACTGCCTCCGTGTACTTAGCGATCGCGGTTAGCACTCAGTCAAGCATTGTGACCGCTGATCCAGCATGATCAGAGTGCAGGTTCTTGGCAATAAAGCAGCAGCATGGCTAAACAGAAGACAAGCGACCCCCTGACAGGAGCAGCGTGAGAGTGGCTAGTTTCAGAGCCAAACCACTGCCTGCGCTAGCTCAAGGGCGGCCTGCAGCCATGGTTGCGCGATCGGTTGATCGACCCAGCATAGCCATCAAGCGCTCAAAGTCCTGCATTGGTAACTGTCGGATTGCCTCGGCCATTTCTTCAAGCGACAGCTCCTTGTCAGCGGCACCCGGTAGGTGTCCCATTGCTAAATCCAGCACCAGCTGCTGAGCCAGTGATACCTGCTCAAGGACGGAACGCTCATCATAGTCCTTTTGAGTCTCGGCACTATGATGCATCGCTAAAGCGACGTTCTGCAGTAACACTGGCGCTACTTTCAAGCGTTTCAAGTAGGTGACCAGCATGTGGCGAATGAGATGGGAATGGAGCAATTGTCCCGTCAAGCGGTAGGATGCATGGCGAATGATCGCAGAGAGGGTGCTGGCTTTGGTATAGGGCTTGCCATTCTCCTGCGTGAACACAAAGTTATGGGTCGGCTTAAAAACAGCACGCAACCGATCGAGCCAGTCTTCCAAAGTAGGCACCAGCAAAGCCGGAATCTGTTTCATGGACTGGCCGTAGGTGGCCGCCGTTTTATACTCTCCCTTGCCTAACCAGATGTACCACTGACCACTGTCTGAGGGTTGAAAGAACCCATCTGACCGAAAGCCGCCCTGAAGCAAGGTTTTGCCCACCTCAAGTTCTCGCAGCGTCCGCTGTCGGTCCGGTGGCAGATAGCATAAGAGCGCACAGATTAAGTAGCGGCGGACACTGCGAGCGATCGCGCTGAGTGTCCGCGGCAGCCCCGAGTTGTAGTAAGGCAGACACTCGACTTCGAGCTGTTGGACAAAACGCACGAACGCATCCCAGTCCAGCCACTTGAGCGACATATCGGCAACAGGCGGTTCCCCTTTTGCTTTCTGCTTAAGCTTTTGACGCAGCTTTCTCAAGAGCACTATCACAGGTACATCTGAGTAGGGCAGCCCTTTGAACCGATCGGTTTCATCACGGTAAAGGAATTTGGCGACATCAATGTCAGCTTCTAGTTGAAACCTCTGAGTGCCAAAACTGACCTGCCGCTCCTTCTCCAGCCAGTGCAGATTCTCATTCACTAAACTTAGGGTGCGTTCTGCGCCCCGCTGTGCTGCTCGTTCAATCTGCCGATTCTCCTCAAAGGACGTGGACGCATCATAGGCTGTCTTAAGCGGTGTAAAAGCAATCAGATGAGTCAAGCTTAACGACTCCGCTGGCACGTGCTTGCACTGCACCAACCAACCGAACCTTCGGTAGATCACCGCTAGCCGATTCAAAGCAATGGTGTCAGAAATAACGGGCCGCAAATCCCGATACTGTGGAGGTGTATCCGTCATCCACTCAAACAGCGCATCCATTTCCGCCTGTAAAGCCGGTGTCGTTAACGCTGGCTCTAGACTGTACTCCTTTTGCCGGGGACGACCGGTCGTCCCCGGCAAGCCTATCGTTAAAGCCAACTTTCGCTGTAACGCTCGGAGGGCTTGAATAGCCCGATTCTCAGTCGGTACTTGATTTCTAAACTCTTGTAATTGGTTCATATTCCCAAAACTCCGCAAGGTAAATACAACTTCTGATGGCAAATGCCCGTCCTGATCGTCCAAAGCCCAAGTCATGCTCGAGCCAAGCTAAATAGTCATGAAGGAGTGCGGCCACCTGAGCGGCCACAGCGGTATCCGTGATCGCTGCCTTCGGCACTAAGCACTCCAGACTGAGTGTGGCTAAGGGCTCACCCCGAATACGGTACAGCCAGCCCAGGATATCTAGCAGCTCACGTCGATAGCGGATGACCATGCCCTCTACTAACGTGCCGCCATAAGGCGTTTGGGCACGCGTGTGTCCGAGATAGCGCGTGACCTGCTCCAATTCGTCGGTCACCCGTGTCGGTATCTCTTGAGGCTTCAGCCGATGCCAATGTTCTTGTCGTTTTTTGTGTGTGTGCATGCGGGGTGCCACGGTTTCATCCTTGGTTCCTAAAGCCGTGTGATAGTCAGGCTGTTCCTGTGCGTACGCCACAAACTTTTTTAAGCTCGACCGGTAGACCCGACGGGAGTCATCCGAAACCGTCTCTCCAAGTTGAGCCACGACCTGTTCTTGCACCTCGAGCGCACGAGAAAGGTCTTGCAGTGTCAGCCTCTGCATGCAGTCGGTCCAACTCTCTTCTGTGGCCCTCCAGCCAAACCCTGGCAGGGTCTGGCGGCAGAGAGCAGTCTTCAACTTCGCTTTGCTCGTGTAGGCTTGCCCTGCCGACTGACTTTGGTCCAGCATGGCTTCATAGTCCGCATGGACATTGCCAAAAGTCTTCTGGTCAAAGAGCCGCAGCATGGGTACACCAGTGGGCAGATGTGGTAGTTGGGCTTTAGCTACAGCCTTTTTCGGCGGTGGTGGTTCAGCTTCTCTGTGCATTTTCCAAGTGCCTACATGAAAGGATTAAAACAAGTAAAGGCTTCAAATAAAGCGATTAAAATAACGCTTTTGTTCGCATTTTCTCCATCTTAAGGAATTCTTTATCACAATGGTAGTCTAATCTTTCCATGGAAAATTAAAGCTATTTTCAGCTTGCTTGAATCCTCTAGAGAGTCTATTGAATAAAGCTTTAGAGGAATTCATGAGTCTTTTTTGTGATAAAAAAGTGCGATAACTTTTTATCACATTGATGATGCTATAAGACCTAAGTTTCTTTGTCATATACGTTTAGCTCTTATGTGATGAAAAAGGCAAAAACTGAATAAGAAAATCACTTTTTTGATAGTCGAAAAGGGTGAAGTAAACAGCAGCGTTCAACCATCTTTTGTGCCCTTGAGCAGAATGTGACCGCGGGCGATGCGTTCAATCAATTCGGAGCACGAGAGCTGCCAAGTTTGCGCTAAGGCCTCCAGCAGTTTTTTCCCCGTTGGGGTTAAGGCTAGGGAGGTCGGTACCTTCACTTCGTCATAGAGTTCGGGTTGTCCGCGCAGACTTTTTTGACCGTGGCGTGGCATAGGTGTTTCCTGTGGCTAGGGGTGGATGGAGCGCGGGCTCAACGTCTCAGCCGGAAAAAAGCAAAAAGAGCCCGCAAGTCTAGATGACTGCGAGCTCTTGGATAGATAACTCGTATTTAATTACTTTGAACATACCCGACTGCCGATCGCTTCAAGGTACCCAAGACATGCTCTGGCAATGGTTTTGTTGCCAGCGACGGGGGATAGCTAAGGCTGTTGGCGGCTACGGGTGGGTCGCTCTAGCTCTCATAGTAGCAAGGCGGCCGTATAAGTACAACTGTTCGATTCAACGACGCTTTGAAGGGGGAGATGCTTGTGGCGTCATCGCCTCTCATAGAGCCGCAGGGCACGCATGCCAAGCGTTGCTTGTCGTCAACGTGGACAAGCGAGCACTCTTAGGCTCACGCTAGAGCCATTCGATGGGAGTCAAAGTGTCAGTGGCACGCCTTCCGCCACTGACACCTTGGAGCCGTTGAGTCCAACGACAGTCCAGCACTCCCAAAGCTAGACTTACCTAAAGCTTGTCACCGCCATCGCAGCAGGCTTTCAGCCTTGAATGGCTTCACCAGATTTATTGTACCCCCCAGCAGAAGCGCAAGCAGGAGCATCGGCGTTTCTGCCGCTGTAACCGTTTGGGAGTCATTCAAATGGGTAGGGTGATCGGCAGGTTAGCTGATCTGATGAATGAGCGGTCATGGCAGGGGATTGCATCCCATCTCAGTAGCATGAAAATTGGCTTCAGCTATTCCAGGCAGTACAATAACCCAAACGACCACTTCTTGAAGGATGCTAAGGAGCAGCAGGAATAAACCATACATCCCCTCCAAAGCTCTATCTGGAATTGTTAAAACTGAATTGGCTGGAGTAGCCTCTAACTCAATGCCCTAAGCCATAGTGCAATGCAGGTTATAGCAGATGGAACTGATCGAGCGCACTCAACTTAGAGCCTTTGTTGTTGAACGGCTGAACCAGATTGGGGAAACCTTGATTGGGCTTGAGAATGATCGAGATTTAGAGAAAGCAGCTGTTCGCCTAACAACACTGCAACTTCTGGATCTAGCCGAGGTTTTAGAAACGATCGCTAAAGCCTCTGAAGTCTTTGCCTTTGGTGGATCTCCCGACACAAATCCTCCAGATGGGACGCTCTACTACGAAGTAGGCACTGATTCTCTCTATCGCAAATGCACTAGTGGCGAACTACCCAAATTCTTTCACCCTGAGTTTTTCCTTGAGTTTGATGAGCCTGTTCAAGGTAGAACTGTTTGGCGAAGAGTATTCAATGCCGAATTTGGCTTAACACTCAATGTTATTCGGCAACTAACGCTAGAGGAAGCGACTGCCAAAGCGAACACCCTACGCCAAGCATCTGAACGCTTTAGCGAGTCATTTGAATCTCTAGAGGCGCTTAGCACTAATCTTACAAAGGTCTTTGAAGAATTAGAGGTTAAGAGCGCCACTGATCTAACTTATCCCAAAATTGAACCTTCACTGTTCCAGATGGATTCATTCGCCACGATCCCTACAGCTGTGGCAATGGTGAGCAGTATCTATGCCCAGCTTCGGAAAGATCTCTGGCAACAAGATCAAAACGGCTTGGGCTACTTCCAGCATCGAGCTAAAGGTAATCCAAATAACTACGTTGAGCATTACATCAGCAGTCCCGGTGATGTGGAGGTCATGCCTTGGGAGCAGGCTGAACAGATTATCGACAAATTTGGATTCACAACTGTGAAGCTGCATCTGCTGTTTGCAGCTCACACGATGAACCAAGCTGAACCCTGGAGAAGCGGGTTTGTCTTGAAGGGCACGTCTCTTCTCAAAGAATTGGGCTGGGATAAACGTACCGATCTACCAATGCACGTAAAGCTCAATGAAATTGCCAAGGCAGCCTTTGTTCTAGATTGCTTACTGGTGCGAACGGTATGGATTGAGGGACGAAGCAAACAAGGCAGAATCGATGCCAGCATGCCCACTGGCAGGATGTGGACGGTTGTTATCGACCCTCATGGGCAACTTGATGTCGATGGCAAAATTTCACACCCAGAAGAGGTCTATCTGGGTGTTCAACCTGGGATGATCTTTGAGCGCTTTCTAAACAAGGCAGGGAGCAAGCTCAAAGAGGCGCTCTATCAGTTTGGTTATATCGCTCAGGAAGTGCTCAAGATTGACCCCTATCACGATGAACTAGCCCTGCGGATGGCAATTCACCTAACAATGGACAGCCGCATTCATCCTAGTGGAAAGTATCAGGTCGGATCACTGCTGGAAACTATTCTCCCAAAAGCGATCGTTGATAATGCGCGAAAAGACTCCCGCAGAGCCTTTGACCTGAAAAAACGGTGGGATAGCGCCTTATTGCTGTTACAGCAGTTAGATTGGTCTGTCGAGTTCGATGAGTCTTACTCAGAAGTGATTAGACCTGGACACAAAGGGCGAAACCCTAAAGGCTATTTGGACACCCTATTGATTGCAGGAATCACAATTAAACCCAAAGCACCGATCCCCGCACTACTTGGCGCTAAAACTGAACTTAAACACATCCAATCTAAAGCAAAGCCCGCTTCTAGCTTGACTGGCGATCGCATCCGTCAGGCACGAGAAGCTAAAGAGTGGAACCAAAGAAAATTGGCAGGATGGATGGGAGTCTCTCAATCCTTGATTAACCATTGGGAAAAGGGTAAACGTACTCCTAACGCTGAACAAGAAGCTCGCTTGCGCCTCGTCCTTAACATTGAGGGCTGATTACACCCCCCACTGCCAGCAGGACTTGTAATCAAAAAAATATTCTAAAAATTCGCCTCTAAACCTTTACACAGCAAGTGTTTTAGTTTGATTACAAAAGCTCTAGAATCTCAGGATCAAATCTCTAGAATCTCAGGATAATTACTCTAGGATCTCAGGATAATGTTTTTCTGAAACCCCTACACAGTCAGCTTTTCAGCTTTGATTACAAGCCTGATCAATATAGATTAATAGATCCGGTCTCCAGCAGCATTAAATTATCTCTGGCAGAATGTCTCCTCAACGCCTCTACTTTTGAAGTAAGCAAAAGACACCATGCCAGGTTCACCCGCTTTAATTGATCGTCTGCCTACTGTTCCACTGAACCCATTGCTCTCCCGAGCTGATGCCGACCATGTTCAAGAATGGCTCGACAGTGGCGTGGATCCTGGCATCATCGCGATCAACGTCGAAACTCTCACCGATACTGCCACTGACAGCTATGCCGAAAGCCTGTTTCCGATCGCCGAACGACTCAACTGGAACGTGTCTCGCTTCGGGCAGAAAACACGCTCAAACCTGAGCGGGTGGTGGGTCAGTGGCATGGACCCGCTCAACAATTGGCAGCGCATGGCATGGGGACGCTTCAAACCCGATGCTGCCACCCCTGTTCTCGATCGCGCCAAAGGTAAATCTGCCAAGTACCTCAGCCCTAGCCTCGGTGCTGGCTCTAGTCGGCTTGTGCTGCTGGATGTGCCCTCATATATCTGGGATAAGGTCGCTCAACGCTCTGGCATTCCCATTGCAAGAAGCGATCGCCCCCTCGGCTGCTGGCACTGGGTTTGGAAATATAACGTGCCTGTCATCCTGACGGAAGGGGAGAAGAAAGCAGGCTGTTTGTTGACGCAAGGGTATGCCGCGATCGCCTTACCCGGTATCTTCAATGGCTATCGCAAAGAAACCCGTACCCTCATTCCCGAACTGGCTCACTTTGCTACGACCGAGCGATCGGTTTCCATCTGCTTTGACTACGAAACGAAACCCAAAACAATCAAAGACCTTACCCTAGCGACCACAAAACTCGGCAAGCTGCTGAATCTTGCCGGATGTGTCGTCAACGTCATTTCACTGCCCGGACCCCAGAAAGGGGTAGATGACTTCATCGTGGCGCAGGGACAGCAACCGTTCGAGACGCTCTACGAGTCTGCTCTGTCCCTGGAGTTCTGGCTGGCAACGAAGCTCTGGGCACTGACCTATGCCCCAACTCTCACGCTTAATCAGCCTTATCTAGACAATCTACCTTATCCAGCGGCTGGACTAGCCTGCATCAAAAGCGCCAAAGGCACGGGCAAAACTACCACACTGCAAGCCCTGATTCACGAAGCTACCAGTACTGGACGCAAAGTGCTAGTCATTACCCATCGCATTCAACTCGGTCGTGCCATCTGTGACAGCATCGGCATTGACTGGATTGAGGATGTGAAAGAGTCAGAAACCCAGGGTCTATTAGGTTACGGTCTCTGCATCGACTCGCTACACGCTACCTCGCAGGCTCACTTCAACCCCCAGTCCTGGAAAGGGGCGATCGTCATTCTCGATGAAGTCGAACAGATCCTCTGGCACGCCCTCAATTCCAGCACTTGCTACGACCATCGGGTGAAAATCCTGGAAACCCTGCGGTCACTGGTGCAGGTAGTGCTGAGTAGCGCTGGACTGATTATTGCCCAGGATGCTGATCTCTCTGATGTCAGCATTGATTACCTTAAAGGCTTGGTCGATGAACCCATTGAGCCGTGGCTCGTCGTCAATCAGTGGAAACCTGAAACTGGTTGGGCTGTCTCGTTCTACGACACCAAAAATCCAGCACCACTAGTGGCACGAATGGACGACTTTCTCGGGCAGGGAGCGATCTTTGTCGCGCTGGATTCCCAGAAAGTCAGCGGCAGATGGAGTTCTAAGAACCTGGAAACCTACCTTCAGTCTCGCTATCCCGACAAACGCATTCTCCGCATTGACTCGGAAAGCGTGGCTGACCCCCAGCATCCGGCGTATGGCATTGTGTCGCGGCTTAATCAAGCGTTGACTCACTACGACATTGTTCTGGCAACCCCAACGATCGGCACTGGCGTTTCGATCGACGTGCGCCGACACTTCAAAGCGGTCTTTGGCATCTTTCAGGGTGTCACGCCCGATGCTGAATCCCGACAGGCTTTGGCACGAGTCCGTGAGCCAGTACCCCGCTTTGTCTGGGCAGCTCGCTTTGGTCCCGGTAAGGTTGGCAACGGCAGTTGCAGCTATCAGGATGTGATTCACTCCACCACCAAAGCCGTGAAATACAACATTGCACTGCTCAAGGATGTGGATTTCGATCTTGATGCCCAAACCGACCCCATTACCCTTCGGAGTTGGGCAAAGATGGCCGCGCGTGTCAATGTGTCGCTGTGGAGCTACCGCAACGAGTGCCGCAATGGGTTAGTGATGGAAGGGCACCAAGTCACAACTGTCACCGATGACTTGCTTAAACTGCTGCCCACCGAGTTCCAAGCCCTTTGCACTGAACTTTCTCAACTGTTTGGAGCCAAGGAAATCGCAGAGACGCTGCAAGCAGATTTGCTCAAGGGCGTACTGCAATTCCCAGGCGTTGAGTACCTACAGTGGCAGCACGATGAGATCATCACCGGACTCGTTACCGAGGACATCAAAGCGGTGCAGACAGAGGGTCGCTTGAGTGAGGCACAGGCGATCGCCACTGCACCTGACCTGACGCCAACCGAGTACGACAGCCTCAAAGACCAGCGGGCAAAGACCACTGACGAACGCTATGCCCAGCATAAACATGAGTTGCAGCGCCGCTATCCCATCCCTGTTACGCCGGAGCTAAAAATCAAGGACGATGAGGGCTGGTATACCCAGTTACGACTGCACTACTACCTGACCCATGACCCTGCCTTTGTTCAGTTGCGTGACCTCAAAGAGTGGCAGGGACACCTCGATCGCGGCGACGGCAAGATTGCGTTGCAGGATGTGCGCTTGTTAACGGCTCAGGTCGAAACCTTCAAAGTCCTAGGGCTACTCGACCTTCTAGACTCAGAACGTCAGGTACGCGCAACCGATGCTGATGTGGAGCAACTTAGCCATCAGGCAAATCAATATCGTCACGACATCAAAGCCGTCCTGAACCTCACCATTTCTGAAAAGATGACGCCGATCGCCTTAGTACAGGCATTACTGAGTAAGTTGGGACTGAAGTTAACCTGCATTAGTCGCGATGTTGCAGACGATGGCAGACGCGGGGGCGCAAGAGTCTACCAGTACCAGCCACCCAACGATGGCCGAGACACCATCTTTGCCCAGTGGCAGCAGCGAGATACAATCGCCCAGGCAAAGCGGTTAGCCGAAGAGCGTGCGACCGCTCCAGAATCTGTTTCGACAGAGGTGATTGATCCACCCCCTGATAAATATGAATTAAATCAATCGTTCAGCGGATCAAAGGAACGACCGTGTGAGGAAGTTAAGGTTCTCCAATCTCAGCAAAAGAGCAGGATGGGGGCGATTTTGCCAGAGGTAATGGTAGCGGTCGATCAAGAGGCGGACAAGAGACAGGTTCCAGAAATCCGAGTCGGTAGTTTAGTGAAGCGGTTACAGCAGGCTTACTCCTGGGTAGTGACGCAATTAGGAGACACGACTGCTAGGCTCCAACAGCTTCATGGCGCACTGGAGTGTACAGTGCCCTTGAGCGATCTGATAGCCGTGCCCATAGGAAATAGCACTTGAGAGGGGCGACGGCTTGGAGCAGGCTGTGTGATCTGTATGATGCTTCAGAGCCTTGTTTTTTGTCTGATGGAGACCGCTAAAGCACGGATGTGGGTCGGGTATGACTCCTGGCTGGTTTATGATGGCTGATTAGCTCAACCAACACCTTTGCATCCAGGAACTCTGCATGGCAGATATCGCGATCGCGCCCTCAACGTCTCCACCATCCAGGCTCACCCAGGCTCAATTAGAGCGGCACCTATGGGCAGCAGCGGATATTTTGCGTGGCAAAATCGATGCGGCAGACTTCAAGCATTATCTTTTTGGGCTGCTGTTCTTTAAGCGTCTGTGCGATGTCTGGGAAGAAGAATATGAGGATCGCCTGAAGCAGTACCACGGGGATGAGGCGATGGCGGCTGATCCGGAGGAACACCGCTTTCACATTCCAGCAGGAGCCTTTTGGCATGATGTGCGGACACATGCCACCAATATTGGAGAACAGTTGAATGTAGCCTTCCGAGCCATTGAAGATGCCAACATTCGGTTGCGGGGGGTGTTTCAGGATGTGGACTTCAACAACAAGGAGCGCTTCCCAGACGCGACGCTAGAGCTGTTGTTGCAGCACTTCGGCAAATACCGCCTGCGAAATTGTGATGTAGAAGCGGATGTTCTGGGCAATGCCTACGAGTATCTGATTGCCCAGTTTGCGGATGATGCCGGGAAGAAGGGTGGGGAATTTTACACGCCCAAGATGGTGACGCGGTTGATTGTGGAATGTTTGCGCCCTGAAGAGGGCATGAGTATCTATGACCCTACCTGTGGTTCAGGCGGCATGTTGCTGGAGGTCTTTCATTATCTGCAACGGCACCAGAAGAATGCCCGATCGCTCACCCTCTATGGACAGGAGATGAACCTGAACACCTGGGCAATCTGTCAGATGAACCTGTTTTTGCATGACATTGATGATGTTTTTGTGCTCAGGGGCGATACACTGCGTGACCCGAAGCATTTGATGGCGGAGGGTAGTAAGACGCTCAAAACCTTCGATCGCGTGCTGGCAAATCCACCGTTTTCACTAAAAAATTGGGGTCACGATCGCTGGCAGAAGGGCGATAAGTTTAGCCGCGACACCTATGGCTGTCCGCCGAAGTCTTACGGCGATCTGGCGTTTGTGCAGCACATGGTTGCTTGTCTGAAGCCGACTGGAATGCTGGGTGTCGTGTTGCCCCACGGGATTCTGTTTCGGGGCGGGGCAGAGGCAAAGATCCGCCAGGGCTTGCTGCAAGACGACTTGATTGAAGCAGTCATTGGGCTGGCTCCCAATCTGTTTTATGGCACTGGCATTCCGGCGTGTGTTTTGATCCTCAACCGTCACAAGCAACCCGATCGCCGGGGGAAGGTGCTGTTGATCAATGGCGCGGCAGCGGTGGTGGAGGGCAAGAACCAGAACACCCTCTCGGAGGCAAACGTGACCCGGTTAGCCGGTGCTTTCCATGCGTTTCAGGATGAGGAACGGTTTGCCAGAGTGGTGGATCACGCAGAGATTGCCAGGAATGATTGGAACCTGAATATTGCCCGCTATGTGCAGATGGCTGAAGATGAAGCCGCGATCGATGTTGCTGCCGAAGTCAAACAGTTGAAAAAACTTCTGGGGCAACGAGATGAAGCAGAGACGAAGATGTTGCAGTTCCTGAATGAGCTGGGATACAACGAGGAGGAGACGTAGGAAGGTGCCACGCGATTGGGGGCACTCTATTTGGAAGAACGCATTTTGATTGCTCCACTGAGGCAGTCCTTAAACACTCACCCGCTGTCATGAAAAATTTAGACCGCAGCAAGCATCAAGTGCCTCCCAAACAGATTCATCTCCACAACCAGGCACAACGTCTACAAGAACTGGAAAGTTACAAGCAACAAGCTGACGAGCTGTGGCAGAAGTGTCAAGAGGTAGAAGAGCAGGCGGAAAAATTCAAGCAAGAAGCCGAAACCTCTTCTGCGATGACTCATGCAAAGGAAAAGGAGAATAGAAATCTGCTCCAGCGGTTGATGGATGCGATCCAATCTCGCGATTCGATGCGGGGCAGGTTGGGTAACATGACCTCGCAGCGAAATCGAGCCGTGCGGAAGGTAGAAGACCTTACTGGGCAGTACCGCGAAGCTACTCTGCAACTGAAAGCCACAATGGACAAGTTAGGCGAATCTTATCAGCAGCTTGATACGGTTCGTCAGGAGCAGGTTGAGGATATGACAGAATTTGCCACGGCTTACCAAAAGGTTAGTCCAGAGGTACGGTCAATGCTGCCAGAAGCATTGAAGGAACTGCTGGAGCAAGTTGAGCAAGATTTTGGGAGTGAAAACCCATGAGACGGCGAGCCGAACAGGACAAGGCTTTTGAGCAGGTCAAACAAAATCTGTTCGAGGCGGGAGTGTCGGCGCTGAAAGCGGCACAGGCGCAGGAGGACATGTTTCACACGTCAGTGGAAGCGCTGACAGAGGCATACGAGGGCAATATGGCAGAAGCGCCGCTACTGGGTGCGGGTGAGACAACCGCTGAGACTGACTCGATCGCCGCCATGCTGCTCAACCAACGTCAGCAAGCGATCGTGGCAACGGATTTTGATGCGTATGTTGAAGTAGAGAAGAAACTGCAATTGCTGGATGAGTTGGCAGTGACCAGGCTGGAGCGGGAAGCCCGCAAGTGGGAAGCCCAGGTCAGAATCCAGAACGCTCAACGACAGCTTTCTGTCGCGCCCTCAACAAAGTCGCCGGAACCTCAGCCTGTATCGGATAGCGCGTGGACGGAAAAAACCTTGAAGACAAAGTACGAAACGCTGGCTAAATTTCGCCAGGAAACTGGGCTTCAGGCAAATGGATGGAAGAAAGCCGTGGAGCAAATGAATCAGGCAGTTTAGTACATTCGCCCTACAATCGATCGAGAAACCTGTGCTCGATCGCCCGTGACTGAAGCAGACCAACCTCAAGCTACCGACTCATCAACCGCTCAAGCAGAGTACGATTCGCCCTGGAAGGAGGCGTTGGAGGTCTACTTTGAGCCGTTCCTGGCGCTGTTGTTTCCAGCGGTGCATGAGCTGATTGACTGGAGTCGTCCCTATGAGTCTCTGGAGCAGGAGTTTCAGCAATTAGCGAAGGATGCAGAAGTCGGTAAGCGGTTTACAGACAAGCTGTTTAAGGTGTGGCGGCAGGATGGCGAGGAAGCCTGGGTGCTGGTACACATTGAGGTGCAAAGCCAGGAAGATGCAAGCTTTGCCGAGCGGATGTTTGTCTACAATTACCGTTGCTTTGACCGTTATCGCCAGCCGGTGATCAGTCTGGCGGTACTGGGAGACGATCGCGCATCCTGGCGACCGCATTCTTATGGCTATGCGTTGGGTGGTTGCCGGATGGGGCTGGAGTTTCCCATTGCCAAGCTGCTGGACTATGAAGCCCAATGGCAGCAGTTAGAGGAGAGCCGTAACCCGTTTGCGGTGATGGTGATGGCGCACCTGAAGACGAAGGCAACGACGGGAGAGCCACAGCAGCGCAAACAGTGGAAATGGGTGCTGTTTCGCAGGCTGTTTGAGCAGGGCTATAGTAGGGATGATGTGGTGGAGCTAGTCCGGCTGGTGGACTGGATGATGGGGCTTCCTAAAGCATTGGAGCAGGAGTTTCGGGCAGAGCTGAGACAGTATCAGGAGGAACGACAGATGCCTTACATCACAAGTTTTGAGCGATTGGCGAAAGAAGAGGGAGCCAGAGAGGGAGCTAGAGAGGGAGCTATTACTACACTACAAGCGGTAATTGTGGAGACGCTGGCTTTGCGGTTTACGACGGTGCCAGCGGGTTTAGTAGAGAGTTTGAATCGCGTGGATGATGTTATGGTTTTACGAGAGTTGAACCGTCAGGCTGTGACAGCGACTTCTCTAGAGCAGTTTCAACAGGTATTGGAACAACGGCTTAGAGAAGAATAGGGTAGGGCAGGAGGAACGACAGATGCCTTACATCACAAGTTTTGAGCGATTGGCGAAAGAAGAGGGTGTACAGGAAGGTGTGACCGAAGAACGGAAACAGGTAATTCAGAATCTCCTGAAAATGCGCTTTGGTGCCTTGGATGAAGCACTGACTGCGACAGTCGAACCGCTGCTCAATCTGCCAGCCGAAGAATACACTCGTCTGCTTTTAAAAAGCTCTCGTGAAGAGTTAATCGCCCGATTTGAAGGTCGATCGCCCACCCTCAAATCGCCATTGTCTAACGACTGATCGCCAGCAACCAACCGCAGAACCCGATGCTTCGACCCTGGCACTCGGAGTTTCGAGCCAAAAGCTGTAAGGGTCGAGTACTAAACGCCAGCCACCAACCTCGGAACTCGAATGGTTGAGCAAAAAGGTGGATGGTTCTGCTTCTGAGGTCAAAGGCTGAGGCTGAATGGCACAATGGGGCAGGTTAAAGCAAGCTTGCAGGTGTGCTTCGGTTGAATGGGTTGCTGAGAACGAAAAAGTAGGACGATAAAACCAAAAAGGGGCATGATTAGTGACGTAAGGTCATGCCTGGAGATCGCTTGACATGGCTCGAACAACACAATTTCCACCTAGCGTAAAGGCTGGTATACCTCAAGAACCAAAAGCACCAGAGGGATGGAAGCTTGTGCGTTTTGGTGATGTTATTCAAGTGGCGGAAAGACCTGTTGAGTTAGACGACGATCAAGAATATCAATTGGTCACGGCTAAGCGTAGCCGAGGTGGAATTGTCCCAAGAGAGAAGCTGTTAGGGAAAAACATCCTTACCAAAACACAGTTTTATATTAATGCCGGAGATTTTCTAATTTCTAGGCGTCAGATTATTCATGGTGCTTGTGGGCTGGTTCCACCAGATTTAGATGGTGCGCTCGTCTCAAATGAATACTCAGCACTCTTAACAACCAATAGTTTACTAAAGGAATACCTGGCATATTTTTCACACACTAACTACTTTCAACAGACTTGTTTCCAATCAAGTGTTGGTGTTGATGTAGAGAAGATGATTTTCAAGCTAGAAGATTGGTTGAAATACAAATTTCCTTTGCCGCCAGTCAAGGAGCAAAAGAAGATTACTGAGATTTTGGGGAGTGTGGATGACGCGATCGACGCCACTCAAGCCGTCATCGACCAGACGCGCAAAGTCAAACAGGGACTCTTACAGCAACTTCTGACTCGCGGCATTGGGCACACGAAATTTAAGGAGACTGCGATCGGGCTTATTCCTTCACATTGGGAATTAGTAGCACTCGGAGATATAGGTAGCTTCCAAAATGGAATTAATAAGAAAAAAGAAGACTTTGGTTTCGGATTTCATTTTATTAACTTGCAAGATGTATTTGGCGTTAATTATATATCTACTAAGCCTAATGGTTTAGTTAATGCTTCCTTGAAGGAGCTTCCAATTTTCTCCTTAAAAAAAGGGGATATTCTATTTGTTAGATCCTCCGTTAAGCCAGAAGGCGTTGGTTTAACTGCGGTAATAACAGAAGATTTAGATGATGTTGTTTACAGTGGCTTCTTAATTCGATTTAGGCAGAAAGAAGAAAGACTATTAACTGAGTTTTCAAAATATTGTTTCTACGAGCCAAGATTTCGTCAAGATCTATTATCGAAAAGTTCGGTTAGTGCCAATACTAATATTAATCAACCTGCTCTTGAAAGCCTTCTGCTTCCGCTTCCCCCTGCTAGTGAGCAAGAACAAATAGCTCAAAGCCTATACAAATTAGAATGTGAAATTAATCAGAGTCAAAAAACGAGGACGCATTTTCTCTCCATTAAACAAGGACTAATGCAAGACCTTTTGACAGGTCGAGTTCGGGTTAACGGTTAAGGATTTTCCTGGATTGTTTGCTGCAAATTTTCCAGGAGCGTTTGTAGCTGCTCCCGTTCTTGCTGCGCCTGTTCTCGTTCCGCCTCCAGCCGTTCCCGTTCTGTTTCAAGCTGTTGCAGGCGATCGTCTACGCTTGCCAACTGGTGGTCAGCCCTCCCAATCAGTTGGCGCAAAATTCCCCCAGCGATCTGACCTCTAGATTTGAACTGATCAGCCCTCTCGCAAACCGTTCGATCAGTTCGCTCCGGCTCACCCCTAACGCTGCTCCCTGTTCGTCGAGAAGTCTTTGAGCGGTTGGGGTCAGGCTGATGTTGAATCGATCCTTCTTCTCGCCGTACTCTTCCCGTTCTGCTTGAATCCGTTTGTTCATTGCTTGAGCTAACTTCACTCATTACACACTCTCAAAGTACTTTGCAGGGTTGCTTTTGTGTATCCACACTGATATATATTATTTCATATCAATACACACTGAATTACCACTAAAGCAATTTCTGGTCGTCCGGTGGAAACACCGGACGATCGCCCTCTGACTATTCCTTTCAACCTATGCAAACACAACCGTTTCAGGGCGCGTCCTCCGATCGCCCCTACCTTGTCATTGCCGCCATGCCCGGTCACAAGCCCAGAGTCGTCGGCAGCGCCAACAACCGCATTGATGGCGATCGGATGGTGCGCTTCCTTCAGCGCAAAGTCGCCACGGGTGCCTTCTACCTCATTTTTGAGCCATCCAATACAGGCGACGGCTCAATCACAAACCATTCGTGATACACGACAGCGAGAAAGAAGGATTCATCAGCAACCTTGTCACATACAGCCAGATACCCCGCCTCATACCACTCGCTGCCATAGGTTGTATCCTGCAAAAACAGCGTCAGCGATCGACCATCCGTGCTAAAAATTGACCGCAACAGCGTGATATTGGGATGACGGGCTTTGTCTACAGGCAATAGCACTGGCTGCCCTTCCACTATCAAAAATTCCGGCTCAGAATACTCCAGCACCGACTCCCAATCTTCCGGTCCTTCGTGCTTCTCAATAATTCGATCCCACCGCACCGATCGGATCTTTGCCAATGTTTCTGAGGATAGGTCAGCCAGCTTCATACAGAACAAGCGAACTATTTCCCTTACTTGTATCACCCATCTTTCAGGCTGTCGAGCAGGGGCGATCGATGCTCCTGCTATTTTTAGGAAGGCTATAACTGAGGAGAACCCTGAACCTCTAGAGGCTGACTATGGCGATCGGTCCTGAGTACGCGCTGGTCGAAAAACCCTGCCTCGACTATCTCGTCTCTCTGGGCTACTCCTGGCTGCCGCCCAACCAAAATGAAACCGCCCGCGATAGCCTCAATCAAGTCATCCTGCGCGACACCTTTCTTCAGGCAATCCAGCGCATCAACAATATTCCGGCAGAAGTCGCTCGCGCCACCTATCAAGACCTGCTCTCTGTAACAGATAACGAAAGCTGGACACAACTTTTGCGTGGCAACTATTCCCGCAACGTCCCTGGCGAAGCCACCAAAAAGACCATTCGCCTGGTGGACTTCTCAACTCCCCGCAATAACACCTTTACAATTACCAATCAATTCAAAGTCAAGGCACAGCAGTCCCGCATTGCGGATATTGTGGTCTTTCTCAACGGCATTCCCGTTGTCGTGTTGGAGGCAAAACGCCCCTTCGCGTCTAAAGACAAAACCGGAGAGGCATTCGACCAGATCAAACAATACGAACGGGATATTCCCCGCCTGTTCTACGCCAATCTGTTCAACCTGATCACCGATGGCATCTGCGTCCTTTACGGCACGACAGGCGCTGATTCCAAAGCCTGGGCAGACTGGAAAGACCCCTACCCCAAGCAAAATAGAGACTTTAGCAACAGTTTGGAGAAGGGCTTGTGGAGCTTGCTAGAGCCAGAGCGGTTACTCGACCTGCTGGCACACTTCATCGTCTTCGAGAAACGCGAACAAACGGTAACCAAAAAGCTCTGCCGCTATCAGCAGTTCCGCGCCGTGAACAAAATCGTCCAACGAGTGCTGGAACATCCCCCTGCCGAGTCTATTGCCGACCCTAATCCCAACCGCAAAGGCTTAATCTGGCACACACAGGGTTCCGGCAAATCCCTGACAATGGCGTTTGCCACCCTCAAACTCAAAACCCACCGCACCCTTCAATCCCTCGTTCTGGCGAATCCTAATATTCTGGTGCTGACCGATCGCATCGACCTGGACGACCAGATTGCTCGCACGTTTGAAGCTTGTGGCTTACCCAACCCCCGCCAAATTGAAAACGCACAGGCATTACAGGCTGCCATTCACACCACGACGGTCGGGCTGACCTTACTCTCGACTATCTTTAAGTTTGAAGGGTCAGCCGTCGAAGTGCCCAACAGCCACAACTGGATTGTGCTGGTAGACGAATGCCACCGCACGCAGGAAAAAGACCTGGGCGCATACCTGCGTAAAACCCTCAAACACGCCTGCTTCTTTGGCTTTACCGGCACCCCCATCAAGAAGACTGACAAAGATACCTACAAAAACTTCAGCCCGCCCAATGAAGGCTACCTCGATCGCTACAGCATTGATGATGCCGTTGCCGATGGTGCCACCGTGCCGATCCGCTACACCAGCCGCATGACCAAATGGCAGATTGAGCCAGACAAACTGGATATCCTGTTCGACAACTGGTTTGCTGCCGAACCGGAAGACGTGGTGAATCGCATCAAGCAACGCGGCATTACGATCGAAGACCTGGCAAAGCATCGTCAGCGCATCAACCTGCTTGCCTACGATATCTGGACGCACTTCCTCACCCATGCCGTCCCCGAAGGCTTCCGCGCCCAAATTGTCGCCATCGATCGGGAAGCCATCATCCTCTACAAGCGGGCGATCGATCCCATCATCACCAAGCACCTGGAAAAACAAGGTTTTCCACCCGACCAAGCCAGAGCATGGGCAGCCCAGATGACGGTACCCATCTACTCCTCGAACCAGGAAGACGGTAAACCCAGCGAAGACCCTCACACCAACCAACTGCGTCAGGACTTGAAACGCTATACCTTACAGGACTCCGCCGAAAAAACCGCTATTCGCAAGTTCACAGGCGAGGATGCTGAGTACGAAGCCAGGGTTAGCCGGGGAGAAGCCCCACCTGTTTACATTCTGATCGTCTGCAACAAACTATTGACCGGGTTTGATGCGCCCCGTGAAAGCGTTATGTATCTGGACAGTGCCTTAAAGGAACACAGCCTCTTGCAGGCGATCGCCCGCACCAACCGCACCTGTGGACCGTATAAAGAATTTGGCTTAATCGTAGACTACATCGGCATTACCCGCCATCTCACCGATGCCCTGGCATCCTATCGACAGGCAGATATCCAAAACGCCCTGGTAGACCTGGAAGTCGAACGGGCACGCCTCAAGGATGCCTACGCTGAAGTTCAGCCTTACCTGAATGCCATCCCTCGTCACACCAACAATCTGCGGCAGGAATACGAAGCCCTGGTCACTCACCTCGGCAGCGAAGATGAATGGTTTCTGTTCCACCGCAAAGCCAAAGCCTTCATCAAAGCCTACGATGCGCTGAGTCCCGATCCGTTTGTTCTCGACTATCGAGACGATCTCAAGTGGGTGGCTAGCTTTATTCACTTCGGCATCCTTACCTTTGAGAAACGCGAACCATCTCTCAACCGCGATGTCAGTGCCAAAATCCGCGACATGCTGGAAGAACACCTCCATGTCACAGGCATTGCCACTCTCTGCAAACTTCACAACCTGACCGATCCAGCCTTCTGGCAAGATTTCACGCTCGCCCATGAGCACAACCCAGACATACAGTTACTCCAGGTTGCGGCTGTGCGTAAGACCGCCGAACTCAAAAAGATTCTGCGACAGAAGGTGGATGAAAACCCACTGCAATACGGGCCGTTCTCAGAACAGGTCAGGGAAGCCATTCGCCGCTTTGAGGAGGGACAGATCCAGGCAGCCGAACTGCTCAAACAGTATGAGCAAACCGTTCGCAATCTCCAAGCCGAAGAAACCGCTCATCGCACCACCGGCTTAGACTCCAAAACCTACGGTGTCTTTAAGATTCTGGAGGCGTTCAAATCGTCTTCAGCACCGACCAGCAGTAGTCGAGTCCGAGAAAAGATAGAGCCAGGACAGGGCTATAAGGTCGATGCCACTGAATCGGCTGACCTATTAGAAGCCGCCGCCAGGGCGATCGCCGTTCTCTATACCAGCAACGATACTGCTCCGCCCGGTTGGCATCTGAAGGAGCAGCTCCGCAAATCACTACGGCAACAAGTCCGCGCCATTGTTTTTAACCTGGGTTTGGTGAACTGGAAAGAGATTCCAGGTAAAGTTGACGAGTATGCGATCAAGCACTACATCAGGCTCTGAATCTACTGCTCCTATGCCGACGCTCGAAGTGGGTCAAACCAGTATTCCTTACACGGTGCGTCATAGTTCCCGTGCCAAATCCCTTCAGATGGTCGTCACGTCTGCTTCGGTGGAAGTTGTCGCGCCAGCCGACACCTCAACAGACCAGATTACAAACTTCCTGGACAATAAACGTCGCTGGTTGTTCAATGCCGTAAAAGATTGTGGCGCTGAAGCAACCCAAAGCAGCCCAGAACGCTATGTCAGTGGAGCAAAACTGCTCTATCGTGGTCGTCGCCTGATGCTACACGTCGAGCCAGCGGCGATCAAAGACGTTTCCATCACCTGCAAAAGCCGCTTTCACATTCAAGTGCCTCTTAACCTTGAGGGAGACGCACGACAGCAGGCAATCGCCATAGCGCTTGACACCTGGATGCGCGATCGTGCCCTCCACGATGCCGAACGTCTAACGCGCCTCTACGCGCGCAAACTCAACGTTATCCCTAAAGCAATCAGAGTCAGCGAACAGAAACACGTCTGGGCAACCTGCGGCAAAAACAAGGTCATCCGCATCAACTGGCAGTTGGTACAGGCTCCCCTGGCGGCGATGGAATATGTTGTCGCCCATGAAGTCACGCATTTAGTTCATCGCCACCACAACGACTCATTCTGGATCACGCTGGGGACAATCATGCCCAACTGGAAAGAGCGCAAAATGCTGTTGGAGTCCTGGGAACGAGCAAATGAGATGGGAAAACAGTAGGCTGGTAAAAGCTTGATTGATTAAAATCTAAATTAATAAAAAGCTAATTTTAGGTATTAGTCTATTGCTAAATTAGCCGTTTTATTCAAAAATTAATTACCCATTAGCGACAGCCAAGATGCTAACCATTGCGATCGCCTCTCTCAGCGGCGGGCAAGGCAAGACTACCGCTACTCTCATGCTGGGTCGTCTGCTCTCGCGCCAGGGCTACCCGACTCTATTGGTTGACGCTGACCCGCAGCACAATCTGACTACCTACATGGATCTAGAACTCCAGGCTAATCAGCCCACGTTGCTAGAGTTCTTGAAGAAATCCGTTTCGGCAGAAGACAGCATCTACCCCAGCGAAGGCAACGACAATCTCTTTCTCATTCCTGCTGACGACCAACTCGATACCGTTCAAGACTACCTTTCTAACAGCGGTGTCGGTGCAACCTTGCTAAAGCGCCGCCTTGAGCCGATCGCTGACGCGTTCAAGGTTTGCATCATTGATGCTCCACCTCAGCGATCGCAAATCTGTCTCACTGTCCTCGGTGCTGCGGATATCCTGATCATTCCCGCTGAAGCCTCTGTGAAAGGCTATGGCTCTTTGGTAAGAACGCTGGATTTACTACGAAACCTTCAGGATGTTGGTGCAACAGAGGCTCAAGTAATGGGAATCCTACCCTTCCGCGATCGTTGGGTTGGCAATTCCCAAACCCAGGAGAGCCGTGCAGCCGTTGAGGGCATGTGCGAAGAGGTCGGCGAAGCGTTGATTTTGCCCTCCATTCGAGAATCCGAACGGTACAAACAAGCCATCAACCGACGCTCCACTCTAAGCGACATGGGCTATACCGAATTGGAATATCCCTTCGAGGTGCTAATCGACAAAATTAGCAAGCTAACAAAGAACCAAAAAACAAAAAGCTAATTTTATCCTTTTAGCTTTTTGTTAAAACTAAAACAACAGCGCATTTCAGTTGCTCGACTGAATCAAAGTGGTAAGATGCGAGATGTAAAAGCTAAAATTAGCCTTTTGACTTTTTTGCCTTTAATAAATCTCTAATTTTAGCTTCAAGCAATTGTCCTAATCTTTTCTAACAGCCATGTCTGATAGCGTTCTAGACCGAATCCGCCAAAACCGTCAGCGTCCAGCCGTTCCCACTAGAGACGATACACTCATCAGCAGAGTGCAGCAGTCAGATCTGCCTCAGAGTCTGGAAGTGGTCGAAATGCGACCAGAAACAAAGGTGTCTGCTGCTCCCGTGCCCAGTGATACTTTAGAGGATCTGAAGGCAGAGCTGGCAAACATTCCAGAAACAAACCGTCACTCAGCGATCGTTCTGGAAAAGGAGCTTGATCAAAGCTTGACCCGCTATTGCAAGGATAATCGCATCACCATTGAGGTATTCCTCGAAGCTGCATGGGTTCATGCCATCTCAAACCCAGAAGCGATGGCGGACATTCTGACAGAAGCCAAGCGCCGCTACGCCGAACGCAAACAGGCAGGTAAGCTCCGGCGACTCATCACCATGCTGGAAGGCAAGTCATAAGAGCTATCTATAGAAGTTGAGCAATCTGTGGTTGAAGACACACAAGAAAATCTCCCAGTCGAGAGGCAGCAGAGCCTTATTGAGGAAGATACCTCCCTGACTGCGTATACGGCAATTTTGACTGAAATTTTGGCATTAACAAAGGCAGCTCGTCACGCGGCAGCTCGATCGGTGAATGCCATCATGACGGCAACCTATTGGGAAATTGGAAGACGCGTTATTGAATATGAGCAGGGCGGAGCACAGCGCGCGGGGTACGGTGAGTACCTCATGAAGCGTTTGGCTACAGACTTAACGACTCAATTGGGAAGAGGGTTTTCTCAACGCAACCTGGAACAAATGCGACGGTTTTACCAACTGTGGCAGATTCCGCAGACACCGTCTGCGGAATCTAGAGCTGATTCTGCTTCCAATCGCTTTCCCCTCCCTTGGTCACACTACGTTAAGTTGATGTCCATCAAAACTCCAAAGGCACGGGCTTTCTATGAAACAGAGTCCCTCCGCAATGGCTGGTCACTACGCCAACTGGAACGACAAATCAACACTCAGTTTTACGAACGCACTCTTCTGTCCCGCAATAAAGCATCCATGCTGGAATCTGGGGCAAAACAAAGTCCAGAAGACGCGATCGCTCCCGAAGAAGAACTCAAAGACCCATTCGTGCTTGAGTTTTTGGATCTTAAAGATGAATACTCCGAGAATGAGCTAGAGGAGGCACTAATCCGCCACATTGAGAGCTTCCTCCTGGAACTGGGCAGCGATTTCGCCTTTTTAGGGCGACAGCGGCGGTTGCGAATCGGCGACCAATGGTTTCGAGTGGATCTTTTGTTCTTCCATCGCCGTCTGCGCTGTTTAGTTGTTGTTGATTTGAAGCTAGGTGAGTTCACCCACTCAGATGCAGGTCAGATGCACCTCTACCTAAATTATGCTCGTGAACATTGGATGTATCCTGGCGAAAATCCACCAGTTGGTTTGATCCTTTGTAACAAGAAGGATGAAGCGGTTGCCCATTATGCTTTGGAAGGATTGTCAAACAAAGTCATGGCAGCAGAATATCAGATGGTTCTACCCAATGAGGATTTGCTGACTACCGAACTAGAGAGAACCCGCAGAGTTTTAGAGGATCGGTTATCACCAGAAATTGAAGCAGGCGATTAGTTAGACCAATCATCTTTAAAATCGCCTCAGAGAGGATGCTCCCATCACCTTACAAAATGTCTGTAGGAGTGTGAAACAAAGAAAGACTGATTTCACAGTGTCAGAGGTGTGCCAGTTGAGAGTGTCAAACAAACGGTCCCAATAGACACGATGAAACAGGCGATCGCACCTTGACGGCAGCATCGGCCTTCCGATGTCTCGAAACCCATCTCAGAATCAAACTCTCACAACAGTCTGGCACGGATGAGTTTTGAGACACTGGTGCAAAACTGCTGAAAATGACCGGTTTCGGCAAGATCAGTCAGAACCGGTGGTCCGTTGCTTCATGAAGCAGCAGGGCAGCGGCAGAATGAGGGTTCTAGAGGTGCCTTGCAACGGAGGAATCGACCTTTGAGCCATGTGCCAGTGGGAGCCTTTAGTCCAAAAGCTGTCCAGTGGTCAAACAAAGGGCAGGTGAAAGCTGTACTTGCACCTTTTTGCCCGTATGTGATGCTGACTTGAAAATCCCCCCGCCGTTAAGCTGCGGCTGAAGCCTCTTGGGGTTGCACAGAGACTTGATAACCCAGTGTTTCTAGGCGTTTGACTAAGCGTTTGGCAGTGGCCTCCGGACGTTGTTGGTCAAAATACTGTACTCCCAGCTCACGATAGGGCTCCTGCCGCTGAATGATGTGATAAGCAATGACCAGAATGGAATGCGCGACTGCCATCGTTGCTCGTTTCTTCCCCCGTCGTGTAGCAAGCCGCCGATATTGTGCTGCCAAGTAGGTGCGGGAGCGGGCAGCAACATGCGCCGACTGCATTAACCCTGCCCGTAGCGTCTGGTTCCCTTTGCGAGTTTTGCCTGCCAGTCGTTTACCTGCGCTCTCATCATTGCCTGGGGCTAACCCTGCCCACGCTGCCAAATGAGCGGCACTCGGAAAGCGGCTCCTAGCCACGCCAATTTCCGAAACCAGCATCTCAGCAGTTTGCCTGCCCACACCAGGAATCGTGTCGAGCAATGCTACCACGGTTGTAAACGGCTGACAGTATTTGAGCACTTCGTCATCAAAACGCCCAATCGTTTGTTCGAGGTAATCAAGTTGGCAGAGGAGTTCTGCCAGGATAAACCGTTGATGCGGTTGTACCCGTCCTTCCAGTGCTTCCACTAATTGATCGCGCTTGTTGCAAAGCCGTCCTTGGGCTAAGTTTGCCATAACCATTGGGTCGGTCTCGCCGGCGACGATGGCGTTGAGCATGGCACGCCCAGAGACGCCCATCACATCGGATGCCACTGACGCCAGTTTGATATTTGCTCCTTCCAGCACCTTCTGGATGCGATTGACCAAATTGACGCGTTCGCGAATAAAGCTGGTGCGATGCCGCGTCAAATCTCGCAGTTGCCGTTGAGGCAGTGGTGGAATAAAACTGGGACGTAACAGTCCGTGTTGGAGCAGTTCCGCAATCCATTGAGCATCTTTGACATCTGTCTTACGTCCTGGCACCGCCTTAATATGTTGAGCATTGACCAGCATCACCTCAAAGTTGGCTTCCAGAATGTTGAAGATGGGCTTCCAATATTCTCCAGTGCTCTCCATCGCCACATGAGTACAGCCGTGGGTGGCTAACCAATCAGAAAGCTCCAGCAGTTGTCGGGTCATGGTCGTAAAGGTGCGGATCTCTCGATGCCAACCGCCTTGCGGTTGAGGTGTGATTACACAGGCAACGACCGTCTTCTTGTGGACATCTAAGCCAGCGCAACGGGAGTGGATCGCTTCCATATCGTCCTCCAGTGGTTCGGTTAAGGCGACTGGCGTCGACACCGGATCGTCAAATTCTGACTTGCGTGCTCCCCAATCAAGGTTGGGGGCGACAGTTTGTGGTGCTTGTAGGTGTCGGGGTCAGACTGTTGGACAGGCTCGGAGCACCAAGGATCCTCGACCTCATTGCCAGTCTTGATGGAAAGGCTACCACTTTTTCATGGGTGCTGGTGCACGCAGTTCATGACGACTGTTGGCGAATCAACGGGAGAAAAATCGCTTGCCAAAAGTTCTTTCAAAAACTTAGCGTGTAATTTTTAGAAATGAACGTCTCCGCCGCAAGCGGACGGAGTATCACTTCGCTACGCCTTACACGCTTCGCGGCTCGGCTTCGCTCAACAGCGCCCATTTGGACTGCTGTGCCTCATGCGCCCCAAGGGGCGGAGAATTGCCCCGTAGTGATTAAATTGCACCGAATCTTCAGCGTTATTTTGCACTGTCGGATAAGGCTTCTTTGAGGCGATACTTTGCAATGATGCGACTGACAGTCGCAGGATGAACATTGAAGAGCCGAGCGGCCTCAGCACTACTCTTGCGGGTAGTGCCATTTAGGGAAGGACGTAGAAAAAAGGACGAGCGAGCATAGAGAAGTAGAGTTGTTTTCCTGATCAGGATGGTTAAACCCCTGCTGCAATGTCCAAGCTGTAGCTCCAACGACATCAATAGAAACGGTACGACTCGCCACGGCAATCAGAACTACAAAGGTCGCGACTGTGGACGACAGTTCGTGGAGAAGCCAAAATGGCGACGGATTGGAGAGGACACGAAAGCCATGATTGAGCGAATGCTGCTAGAGAAGATTCCCCTAGCGGGGATGGCTCGAAGCTTGCAAAGCAGCGAAAGCTGGCTTCAGCAGTACGTCAACACTTATTACGAAACCGTGGCTCAGCAGGTGCAAGTGCAACCGAAACCTCAGCGACGCTTAACGGTGCAGATGGACGAGTTATGGTCGTTTGTGGATGACAAAGGGAACGAGCAGTGGGTCTGGCTAGCCCTCGATGTCGAGACGCGTGAGATTGTGGGTTGCTACATTGGCGACCGTTCCGGGGAGTCCGCCAAAGCGCTGTGGCGCTCCTTACCAGCAGTGTATCGACAGTGCGCCGTCTGTTACAGCGACTTTTGGGTGTCCTACCCGGTGGCGCTGCCCAGCAAGCGACATCAAGCCGTCGGCAAGGAAAGTGGACTGACCAGTTACATTGAACGATTCAACAATACGTTGCGGCAACGAGTGTCCCGCCTAGTCCGCAAAACCTTGTCGTTCTCGAAGAAACTAGAGAATCATATCAAGGCGATCTGGAATTTCATCCACTACTACAACGAACAACGACGGCAAAAGATCGCCCGGAATCAGTCTATTTCCCCTATCCTTTCCTAAATGGCACTACCTGACTTCTATGTGGTCGATGAAATTCAGGGCACCTATCGCGGCATGATGATTGCGATTGCACCAGAACATTGGCAAGGTTTTAGCGATTTGCCTTTAACCAATTTAGCCGGATTGCTGAAGCAATTAGCTGCACAAGTGAATCTGAAACGATTTCGCAAACAACCTCGAAAAAGCAAGACTAAAACACCGCCGCGAGTCAAAGATCCAAAACATCCCCATGTCTCAACGGCAAAGCTTTTATCTGGCAGCTAAATAACACCTAGACAGGTATCGGGCGATCGCCCTCTAACAAGAGCAGGAAATAGGAGCGATCTACTTTAGTTGTCAGACTTTCAAACAGTGGAATAAGCTTTCGATTATTACGATTACTGGAGGTAAATCAACAATACTGCCATCCAGACTGTTGTGAGATTAAGGATGGGATTGGCAGACCACACTCATCATGCCCATCGTCCCAATCGAGTACATAGAAAACTACTTCAACAGGTGCCAATAAGTGAGCTATTAACTTATGCGAAGCAGGCTTTCAATTTATGTAAAGCTTTCAATTTATGTAAAAATTACCCTTATGGGTACCTCTGATTAATCTCAATCACCATAAACTTAGCAGTAACTTCAGTAGTTAAGATTTCTCCTCTCCCGCAACATGTTTCTCACCAGAGAATCTTGCTGATTTGACGATGAGATTGCACAACACCTATTCCAGTGAGTGTGCCCATGCTTTCCCAGTCCCAAAACTCAAGTTCATCCAATTCCAGATCGAATGGGCAGGTTAACGGTAAAGCTGCTCATTCGGATACGGGCTATGTTTCTGCTCCACCAGCCGTTTCCTTACCCAAAGGCGGAGGAGCCATCCAAGGCATCGGTGAAAAGTTCGACATCAATCCAGTAACTGGAACAGGCTCGCTAAGTATTTCGATTACTTTCTCACCAAGGATTTAGTTAGTTACGACGCAATCTAATACTTTAAATGCTCTTTAAGGAGAGTACCGATGAGTAACAAGTCAGGTGCGTCCAGTCAAGTGATTTCCCTGCCGCAAGGGGGAGGAGCCCTTCAAGGAATTGGGGAAACGTTTTCGCCAGATTTGCATACTGGCACGGGCAACTTTACCGTACCCATAGCCCTTCCTCCCGGTCGCAATGGGTTTCAGCCTCAGTTAAGTCTGGTTTACAGTACCGGCAACGGGAATGGTCCCTGGGGGTTAGGCTGGGGGTTGAGTATTCCGGGTGTGATGCGGAAAACCTCCAAAGGGATTCCTCGCTATGACGATGAACGAGATACGTTTGTCCTGTCAGGGGCAGAAGATTTAGTCCCTGTTGAGAGATTAGAAGGGCGAATTCGTTATCGTCCCCGGACTGAGGGGCTGTTTGCCCGGATTGAGCATTATTTTGATACCAGTAACAACTATTGGAAGGTCTGGAGTAAAGACGGGTTAGTTAGCTTTTATGGCACTCCGCGCCCGGAAGATGCAAATAGTGATTGGCAAGATCCTGCGGTTGTCGCCGATCCATCGGATCGAAGCAGGATTTATGCCTGGAATCTATCATTAACCCTTGATCCGTTTGAAAATCGGATTGAATATGGCTATGCCCGTGACTTGGCTGAAGAGGGTTCACACCAGTGGGATCAGCTTTACCTGAGTGAGATTCACTACAGTGACTATGGAGACAGGGAAGATCCTCAGTTTCTAGTCCAGCTTCAGTTTGAGTATGAAGACCGCCCTGACCCATTTTCAGAATATCGGTCAGGGTTTGAAATTCGCACTCGCCAACGCTGTCGAGACATTCGGGTTCGGACCAATGCGAATCAGGAAATTCTAGTTCGCTCCTATCAGTTTGTGTACCTGGATCAGCGAGATGACCTGGAGAATTTAGAACAGAGATTGCCGCTGAACGGAGTATCGCTTCTGAGTCAGGTTCGGGTCGTAGGACATGATGAAAATAACCCTGATCCTGAACAGCGAAACGAAGCCTTGCCGCCGCTGGAATTTGACTACACTCGATTTGAGCCAGTGGGACGAGATTTCTTTCCAGTGCAGGGACGAGACTTACCGGCGCGATCGCTCTCTAACCCAACGCTAGAACTGGCGGATTTGTTTGGCAACGGGTTGCCCGATATTCTGGAAATGAACGGGACTGTTCGCTACTGGCGCAATTTGGGCAATGGACAGTTTGATTTGCCGCGCGAGATGCGAGCTGCTCCTGCCGGACTAACCCTAGCCGATCCGGGTGTGCAGTTAATTGATGCCGATGGCGATGGCCGGATCGACCTGCTGGTGACTAATGAACGGCTTTCAGGCTATTTCCCGCTCCGATATGGCGGACTCTGGGATCGAAAGTCGTTTCAAAAATATGACGTAGCGCCCAGCTTCAGTCTGGAAGGTCCAGAGGTGCAGCTGGTGGATTTAACGGGTGACGGGGTGACGGATGTGATCCGCTCCAGCAGTCGATTGGAGTGTTATTTCAACGATCCCCAAGAGGGTTGGACAGAGACCCGATGGGTTGAGCGTCGGGATATCCGAGAGTTTCCCAATGTTAATTTTTCTGACCCACGAGTGAAGTGGGGGGACATGACTGGGGATGGACTGCAAGACATTTTGCTGGTGCATGACGGCAATATTGAGTATTGGCCTAATCTGGGTTACGGCAACTGGGGTAGGCGAATTTCGATGCGAAATAGTCCCCGCTTTGCCTATGGCTATGATCCTCGTCGGATTTTAATTGGTGATATTGATGGCGATGGTCTGGATGACGTTGTTTATGTGGATTACAACAAGGTCATTCTCTGGATTAATCAGAGTGGCAATGGCTGGAGCGACCCGATCGAAATTAAGGGCACACCGCCGGTGTCAGATATGGATGGGGTGCGGCTAGTAGACCTGTTGGGAACGGGAATCGCAGGGGTGTTGTGGAGTGCCGATGCCAACCAACTCGATCGCCATCATCTCTATTTTTTAGATTTTACCGGCGGTGTCAAACCCTATCTCTTGCATGAGATGGACAATCACATGGGAGCATTGACGCGCGTAGGGTATGCTCCTTCAATTCGATTTTACCTGGAGGATGAGGCGCGACCAGAAACTCGATGGAAAACACCGCTGCCCTTCCCGGTGCAGGTGGTTGCCAGGGTGGAAGTCATTGACCAAATTTCCCAAGGAAAGCTGACGACGGAATACCGCTATCACCACGGCTATTGGGATGGGGCAGAGCGGGAATTTCGCGGCTTTGGGCGAGTCGAACAACTTGATACTGAAACCTTTGAGGACTACAACCAGGTAGGGCTACACGGTGAGGCGATCGCCTTTGAACACGTCGATGAAGAGCGCCAACAATACTTCTCACCACCCACCCTGACCAAAACCTGGTTCCACCAGGGGCCGATTGGCGATGAGTTTGGCGAATGGGAGGAGGTCGATTACAGCGATGAGTATTGGTCAGGCGATCCACAGGTTTTAGAGCGTCCACCAGAGATTGAGGAGTTTTTGAGGGGCTTACCTCGCCGAGAAAGACGGGATGCCCTGCGAACCCTTCGGGCACAAGTGCTGCGAACTGAGCTGTATGCCCTGGATGGAACCAATCGACAAGAGCAGCCCTACACGGTGACGGAATCGGTAAATGGGGTTCGAGAAGAAAGCTCTCCTGAACCGGAAGACACAGAACGACTGCGAATTTTCTTTCCCCATCCCCTGGCTCAACGCACGACCCAGTGGGAGCGAGGTGAAGAGCCAATGACGCAGGTGAGCTTCACCACTGACTACGACGAGTTTGGTCAACCTCGGATGCAGGCGAGTATTGCTGTGCCGAGGGGGCGAGATTTTCGAGTGGCAGCAGATTCCAGTGAGCCCTATCTGGCAACCCAGGCTGTCACCACTTACGCCCAGCGGGAAGACGATGACCATTACATGGTCGATCGCGTTGCCCATGCGGAGAGCTACGAAATTCTCAACGATGGCAGTTCGGCTTTGTTCGACCTGTGGGAGTCGATTCAAGCCGGGACAGCGGCTCGGCAACTCATGGGGCAGAGCCTCAATTTCTATGATGGGGAGGCGTTTGAAGGCTTGCCTTTGGGTCAATTGGGCGACTTTGGGGCGTTGGTGCGAACAGAAACCCTGGTGTTGACGGAAGCAATCTTACAGGAAGCTTACCGAAGCGGGGATGCGGTGCTGAATCCGCCAGAGATGCCGCCTTACCTGGAACCAGATGGTGCTCCTAACTGGACGGAGGATTATCCGGAGGCGGTGCGATCGCAAATTTCCCCTCTCGCTGGCTACCTTTTCTATCCCGGTGATGATGAGCATGAGCGGGGCTACTTCGTTCCCGCAGTTCGGCAGCGCTATGACTTTCAGACCAGTGCAGATGGGCAAGGGCGAGGCTTACTGCTGGGAACGCTTGATCCCCTGGGCCGGGAAACCGACTTGGTGAGAAGGGAGACGACGATCGCCTATGACGAGTTTGACCTGTTACCCCTCACGGTGACTGATTCGATTGGATTGGTGACTACAGCGCAGTACGACTATCGGGTCATGCAACCCAATCGGGTGACTGATCCAAATGGGAATCGGCAGGCGTTTACGTTCACTCCATTGGGGCTACTTTCCACCATTGCGGTGATGGGGAAAGAGGGAGAAACCATTGGTGATACAGAGGAGGTGCCTGGAACCCGATTAACCTATGATTTTCTTGCTTTCGAGAACAGTCCACCGGAGGCACGACAGCCAATCTCAGTACGCACAACTCGACGAGAGCACCACGTTAACGATCTCGATGTACCGCTGCCACAGCGGGATAACACGATCGCAACCGTTGAGTATTCTGACGGCTTTGGGCGTTTGGTACAAACCCGCACCCAGGCGGAGGCAGAGGTTTTTGGTGAATTGCCGTTTGGAGGTGAAGTCGGTTTGCCAGCGGATCAGTCTGCTGCGATCGCCGATGCTGTGGGTCAAGTTTTGGCCGATGGAGCGCCGCCGCGAGTGGTAGTCAGCGGTTGGCAAACTTACGACAACAAGGGGCGGGTGGTTGAGAAGTATGAGCCGTTTTATTCCCAAGGGTGGGACTATGCCCAACCTGATGAAGATGAGATGGGGCAGAAGGCGACGATGTTCTACGACCCACGGGGTCAGGTAATTCGCACTCTGAACCCGGATGGTTCGGAACAGCGGGTGATCTACGGGGTGCCGGTGGATTTGAGCGATCCGGAGCAGTTTACCCCCACTCCCTGGGAAGCATACACCTACGACGCTAACGACAACGCAGAAAGAACGCATCCCAATCAATCGAGTTCCTATCGCCATCACTGGGATACGCCATCAAACGCGGTGATCGATCCTTTGGGACGGACGGTGTTGACGGTGGAGCGTAATCGAGCAACCCCTGCGAATGAGCAAGACCCCTTGCCACCGATCGAAGAGTACCGGACACAATCCACCTATGATATTCGCGGCAATTTGTTAACAGTGACGGATGCCCTGGAACGGGTTGCGTTTCGTTACACCTACGACCTGGCAAACAATCCCCTGCGAACGGAGAGTATTGATGCGGGCACGAAGCGAATTGTGCTGGATGCGATCGGCAATGCCATTGAGCGGCGAGATAGTAAAGGCGCGTTGATCTTGCAAACCTATGATGTGCTGAATCGCCCGATTCAACTGTGGGCACGGGATGATGCAACGAGCGAAATGACGTTGCGGGAAGTTTTGGAATATGGCGATCGCAGTAGTCCAGATTTATCAGAAGCCGATCGCGCTGCTGCCAGAGAGCTAAACCGTCTGCGGCAACTGGTGCGGCATTACGACGAAGCTGGACTGCTCTCCTTTGAGGAGTTTGACTTTAAGGGCAATCTACTGGCGAAGGTGCGGCGAGTCGTTGCCGATGCGCCCATTCAAGCTGTATTCGAGAATGCGGCGGCTAACAACTGGCAGGTGGAAGCCTTTCGGGTAAATTGGCAAGCTTCTGGTGGCGTTAGTCTGGAAAACCACGCAGAAACACTACTCAACCCAACGGAATATGTCACGGCGATGACCCATGACGGGCTGAACCGGGTAAAGGGGATGCGCTATCCGCAGGATGTGGAAGGGAATCGGCGGGAGTTGCGCCCGCAGTATAACCGGGCTGGGGCGCTGGAGCGGGTGACGCTAAACGAGGAGGTGTATGTCGAGCGCATCGCCTACAACGCCAAGGGGCAGCGGATTTTGATTGCCTATGGCAATGGGGTAATGACCCGCTATGCCTATGCCCCAGACACGTTTCGGCTGCTGCGATTGCGGTCAGACCGCTACACTCACGAACCGGGCACGCTGACCTATCGCCCCACAGGTGCGCCGCTGCAAGATTTTGGCTATGAGTATGACCTGGTGGGGAATATCACAAGGATTCGCGATCGCACCCCTGACAGTGGCATTCTCAACAGGCCGCTGGGGCGA
>JBGTJW010000302.1:0-7470 GCA_041744955.1 Stenomitos sp.
AAAAGGTAAAAGGTAAAAGGTAAAAGGTAAAAGGTAAAAGGTAAAAGGTAAAAGGTAAAAGGTAAAAGGTAAAAGGTAAAAGGTAAAAGGTAAAAGGTAAAAGGTAAAAGGCAGAGGGCAGAGGGCAGAGGGTAAAAAATCAGAATCAACTAGAAGCTCTCTGTTAAGACAGTGCAAAGCGCTACTCAAAACTTATCCCCTTCTGTTAACTTTGGGCGGTGCAAAGTGGCTCGAAGCGTTTATATAGCCGTAGCCATGCTTGTTAGGACGGGGTGCAGGGGTAGAACCCCTGGCTGGGGGCGAAGCCCCCACACCCCCTTTGATCCCAATGGCCTAAGTTCTGTGGCAATAGCTATACCTGTAAGGCGCAAAGAAGAGTAAGGGCGCTAGATTGAATGTCCTCCCTGCGGCTCATCTCCTCAAAATCTCCCCATGCTTCGCAAACCCCTCCCCTGGGATCACTTAAGTTCTGCATTGATCGACGATCGCTGGATCGATCGCCTTTGGCTGCTCGGTCTCTTGTTGGCAGCAGTCGTGTTGTATGGCATCAACCTGGGTGATTTGCCCTTGCGAGATTGGGATGAAGGAACAGTGGCTCAGGTGGCACGGGATATCTGGCGATCGTCGCCTGGGTCGTGGGTCTGGTTGCATCCGACGATCGCGGGTGAGCCGTATCTCAACAAACCGCCCCTGGTGCATTGGCTGATGGCATTAGCGTTTCGTCTAGGTGGCGTGAATGAGTGGACAGCACGTTTGCCCGGAGCCATGCTCACCGCGATCTCGGTGCCCCTGCTGTATGGGCTGGGGCGAGAGTTGTTTGCCCGCCGTACGCCAGCTATCTTTGCCGCGCTGACCTACTTAACGCTGCTGCCAGTGGTGCGGCACGGACGCTTGGCAATGCTGGATGGAGCGGTGCTGTGCTTTGGTCTGCTGCTGCTCTTTTGCGTCTTGCGATCGCGGCGAGATTTGCGCTGGGGCTTGGGTATGGGCATCGCGTTTGGGCTGCTTTGCCTGACCAAAGGCATCGTGGCGCTGCTGCTGGGCGCGATCGCGATCGTCTTCATTCTTTGGGATACACCTCGTCTGCTGGTCTCAGTCTACATCTGGACAGGTGTATTGCTGGGTTGCATACCCGTCGTCGCATGGTACTGGGCACAATGGCAGCATTATGGACAGACATTTGTAAGTGTAAGCTTGTGGAATCAAGCGCTCGATCGCGTGGTCGTGTCAGTCGAGGGCAATCGGGGTGCGCCCTGGTACTACGTGCTAGAAATCCTGAAATATAGCCTACCCTGGCTGGTATTTTTTCCTCAGGGCTATCGGCTGGCATGGGAGCACCGTAATCTAAGTTGGGCAAAACTTGTGCTGATCTGGGCGACGGGCTATCTGCTTGTCATTTCTGTCATGAGTACAAAACTGCCCTGGTATGTGCTGCCTGTTTATCCAGCCTTTGCGCTGTCAGTAGGAGCCTATCTAGCCGAAATTTGGCAACCTTCAGATTGGGTTGGCACAGGTTTGGTTAACACACACTCAGTGAATGCACCTTCAGTCAACACGGCTTCAGAGCGCCGTCGCTACCCGATCGCCTGGATCGTTCTCTTCAGCCTGGTGGCGATCGCAGGCTGGATCAGCAGCGTTTACTTCAGCCCGATCGGGCTTGCTCCCCAGGCAGGCTTACCGCTCATTTTAGGGTCCGTTGCACTCACACTGACAGCGGCGATCGTGCTCATTGTGCAGCGAGATTCGCAATTTATCCTGGTGCTGTTTTGGGGCATGTATGTCTCGCTGTTGCTGTTCGTGGCATCGCCCTACTGGGTATGGGAATTGGATGAGTCCTATCCCGTTAAGCCCGTTGCAACGCTGGTGCGCGAAAACACTCCACCCAACGCCACCGTCTGGACGCTGTATTCCTATAGTCGTCCCTCGCTCAACTTCTACAGCGATCGTCGGATCGTACAATCCTCTGCTAGCCCTAGCCAGCTTCCCGTAGCGCTGCAAGACTACTGGCAAAAAGACCCACAGCCCTTTCTGTTGGTTGAACAGGCAACCCTCACGCAACTTGCCCTAACGTCTGTGCAGCCGTTAGGCTCTACCGCAGGCTGGGTGCTGCTGACACGCCAACCCACTGGAGAAGCAGGGAACGCTAACACCCGTGGCGATTTACCGCTAAAGTAAGGTCTGAAGAGGTGCTAGTAGAGTCACTTCAGCATTTTGTTCGGTTACAAAAGCAACGGTTCAGACTAAGCCTGCACTCAGACTAAGCCTGCACAGGGATGAAGGATGTTGGACTGCAAGGAAACCGCATGAGTGTAAAATTTGCTCGCGTCACGCAACCGCTGCACTACTACTGGAAGCAATACCCCGCACTTGCCTGGGTGATGCCCTTACTCTGGCTACTGGCGATCGCAGCCGTCACGCTGGTTTGGCACGTAAGCAGCATTGGGCTGATTGATGAGACCGAGCCACTCTTTGTCGAAGCGTCACGTCAAATGGTCGTCACTGGCGATTGGGTAACGCCCTACGTCAATGGCGAACCCCGCTTTGACAAGCCACCGCTCATTTACTGGCTGATGGTCTTTGCCTTTCAAAGCTTGGGTGTGAATGAGTTTGCGGCTCGTCTACCATCGATTCTTGCCGCCGTGGCGATCGCGCTTTTCTGCTTCTACACGCTGCAACAGTACGGGGAGTCGGGAGTCGGGAGTCGGGAGTCGGGAGTTGGGAAATTTCAAAACTCAAAACTCCCTTCCTCTCACTCCTCACTCCTGCCTGCCTTACTCGCTGCCACAATGCTCATCCTCAACCCGAATACCTTCTTTTGGGGGCGAACTGGCTATGCCGATATGCTGCTGAATGCATGCATTGGTAGCTCGCTGCTGGCGTTTTTTCTGGGGTATGCCCAGCCCGATCGTCCAGTGCAGCAGAAGCGTTGGTATTTCGCCTTTTACGTGCTGGTGGCACTGGCAGTTTTGACGAAGGGACCGATCGGGTTCCTCTTACCGGGTCTCATTATTGGGTGCTTTTTGCTGTACGTCGGCAATATCAGACAGGTGTTGCGAGAAATACGGGTACTGCGGGGTGTGCTGGTTGTGCTAGTCATCGCGCTGCCCTGGTATGTGCTGGTCACGCTGGCAAATGGCGATGCGTTTATCGACTCCTTCTTTGGCTACCACAATGTCGAGCGGTTTACGCAGGTGGTGAATAGCCATGCAGGACCGTGGTATTTTCACATTCTGGTTATTGTGGTTGGCTTTTTGCCCTGGTCAGCCTATTTGCCAGCCGCGATCGCGCACATCAAGCCCTTGCAACGCCGTTACTGGCAACAGCAGACCCGCTGGCAACAACTGGGTCTTTTTGCACTCTTCTGGTTTCTGGTGATCCTTAGCTTTTTTACGATCGCCACCACCAAATATTTCAGCTACACCTTACCGCTGATGCCTGCGGCGGCAATTTTAGTAGCGCTGCTGTGGACGGATTATGTAAGACGACCACAAACCCGCAAACAGGCTGGATTCATCGTCAGCGGAGTCTTGAATTTACTGCTCCTCGCGATCGCAGCCGTTGTCCTGATCGAATGCCCTCGCTGGCTCGGATCTGACCCCTGGATGCCTAACCTGGGACTCCGACTGCAACAGGCAGGGCTGCCCCTCCTGGGTGGCGTAATCTGGGGTGCGACGGCGATCGCGGCGATCGGGCTACTACTCTGGCGGAGTCGCTGGCTCTGGATCGCTAATCTGCTGGGGTATCTTGCCTTCCTGATCCTGGTGGTACATCCACTGGTCTTGATTGCGGATGTCGAGCGTCAGCTACCGTTACGCCAACTGGCTCAGGTCGCTGTGCAGACCAAACAACCCACTGAAGCGTTAGTGATGCTGGGGTTCCAAAAGCCTAGCCTGGTCTTTTATACGCGCCAGCACGTTACCTACTTAACGCAGCCGACAGAGGTGATTAATTACCTTCAAACGCAGACGGGCGATCGTACTGGGGCACTCATCGTGGCTGGAGAGAAACCCCTCCGGCGATCGGGGCTACAGCCGCAGCAGTATCAAGAGATCAGCCGTGCTGGAGTCTATCGTTTGGTGCGGGTGGCTCGGCAGCGTTAAGCACTACGATCGCGGGTTTACTTGGTCCAGACAAAACCACAGTTCGCTGCCAGTTATGAATGAAGCTCTCCTCTTTTTCGCTGATGTAGTTTCGCTGATGTAGCCCAGTACCTATGCTGAAGCGCCTGCCGAATCGTATGCTCGTCCTAGCCGCCATGGCGGTGTCGTTTCTTCTCTCGTTTACCCCAACGATCGCTATGTCTGCCAAACCAACACTCCTGACCGAGCCGTTCCTGCAACTGCCCACCGAGTCGTCTGTGCGGGTAGTCTGGTTCACCGAATTTGCAGGCACAAAACACACGGTGGCGTATGGGGATGCATTCACTCAAACCGCAACAGCAAACACGACTCAGCTTAGCCGCACCCGCGAAGATGCAGAATCCAAACTGGCTCAAAAATACGATCGTGTGACGGTACGCCCCATCTGGCGACATGAGGCAGAAGTCAAAGGGTTGAAGCCCGATCGCCGGGTTCCCTATCGCGTGACAAGTGTGCGCGACGATGGCGTAGCAGTGAAGAGCGAGGCTTATACACTCACGGCGAAGCCATCCCCCGGCAAGCCCCTCAAGATTCTGCTGACTTCCGACCATCAAATAAAACCGATGGTAGCGGCGAATCTGCAAAAAGTGGTAGAAACCGTGGGGCAGGTCGATCTTGTGCTGTTTGCAGGTGATCTGATCAACGTTGCCGATCGTGCCTCCGAATGGTTTGACGACAACTGTGGCGGTTCCTTCTTTCCAGCCTTACAGGGTCGCGCCTGCTACGAGCTAGAGAAAAATGGCGTGAAGACTCGCTACAACGGTGGAGCCATCATTCAAAATGCGCCAATGTATACGGCGATCGGCAACCACGAAGTTATGGGACGCTTCTCCACTGATGATTCTTTGGACGAACAGTTCAACAACACAGTGCCGTATGAAGTTGCAGAAGCGTTCCATGATGCTGATTTCAGAACAATTAATCCAGCGAACGATCCAACAATTCTTAAAGAGTGGGTGAAAAACCACTCGTTCAATACAGATACCTACGAAGAAATTTTCACGCTGCCACAAAGTCCTCAAGGTGGAAAGCGTTATTATGCAGAAACCTTTGGCGATATGCGTTTGGTCGTCCTTTATATCACCAACGTTTGGCGATCGCCCAGTCTCGCCACAGACGCAAGAGGGAAGTATCGGGAACGGGAGCAAGACATTGAAGAGGCACAAGAAAATGTCAAAAAATGGGGCTGGGGTCAGCATCTTTTTGAACCGATCGCTAAAGACAGCCCTCAATACAACTGGTTAGAACAAGAACTCAATAGCCCAGAGTTCAAACGAGCTAAATATAAGCTGATCATGTTCCATCATCCGCCTCATTCATTGGGTGAGAATATCGTTCCTGCTTATACCGATCCGGTGCAAGTGATGGATACAGAAGAGGTGGAAGTTGAACTAGACGGTTCAAGGGCGATCGCATACGATTCTCGACCCAATCAACCGTCACCAGATCCATCCAAACTCTTTAAAGCGACAGTTACTAAAGCCATTCGCTATGAGTATCCCATTAAAGATGATTACATCATTCGGGATGTGGTGCCGCTGCTCGAAAAAGCGGGTGTGCAACTCGTGTTTTATGGGCATTCGCATCAGTGGAATCGGTTTGTTAGCTCTACTGGAATGCACTTTTTAGAAACCTCGAATGTCGGCAACTCCTACGGCGCTTTTGTGGGCGATCGCAAGCGCAATGTACCCACAGGCTATAAGGAAGACTATGCTTCAACAGGTAATCCTAATGGATTGGAACCGATCGTGCCCACGATCGCCCCTCTCCTTGATGCCAAAAAGCAGCCTATGCCCTACGTCGCTAGCAACGATATTACCGCCTTCAGCATTTTTGATACGGGTACAGGCAGCATCAGCAGCTATCGCTTTGATACCCGCAATCCAAACGCTGCGGTGGTCAAATTTGATGAGTTCATGCTGAAGCAATAGAAGCGTCAGTCTAGCCAGCCTTTTTTGCCTTGGCACCCCTTAACAACAAGCTACACGATCGCCTCGTGACTCTGATGAGTAGGAAGGCATAATCTTTTGTAGGATGGGTTAGCGATAGCGTAACCCATGCGGACGTTGGGTTTCATGCTTCAACCCAACCTACGACCATCTTATATTTAATTCCACCTACCTACTTACACGATCGCCTCGTGACTCTGATGAGGCTGGTTAACGATCGTTTCATGGCGATAGAGTACCGTCTCTGAAACCAACGTTAAATGCTGGTCAAGCCAGACGATCGAGGCTTGTGCCACAGAGCCAGCCTGAAGCGACACCAGCGAGAAGTTCCGCAGACAGCCCGTTTCCGTCTTGACGATGCGGGGTACGCTGGCGGCATTGAGATAGATAGTGTCGTTGGTGGCAACGAGAGGAACACGTGGGTGCTGCTTGGTGTGGCGCAACTGATGGTGCATGTGCCCAAAGGCAACCAGCGGAATCGTTTTGCCCAGTTTACGAGTTGCTTCGATCGCCTCCGCAAAGTCAGGATCGCCATGATCGCCACCAGGAGGATGCCAATCTTTGCCACAGGTGTCTTCGGCACGATCGCCTAACCCTTTCGGGCCACAGTGCCCCAGAAAGATCACCTTATCGAACGTACTGCTGCTGGCGGCTTGCACAATCCGTTCGGTGGATTCGGCAAAGCTGGTGATGCCGTAGCGCGATCGATAGAAGGCGTTCGTGTTCTTCCACTCTGACCCGCCCCAGCTAAAGGGACGGCTGCCCACTACGGTCAGGTTCAAGGCAGGAAAGTCGAGTTTACCGTAGCCAACGTGCGCCTCTCCTAGCAGATCAAGCTGTTGCTGTACCCGGTCTTCCTGAGTGCGATCGTAGGGACATTTCTTGATGCCCCATTCGGTCGCGCTGTACCAGGCATCGTGGTTGCCCAAAACGACAGCTTTGGGAAGCTCAAGTGCAGCGATCGCTCGGACGACCTCAACCGCTTCGTTACCAAAATCGCCGACAAACAGCACCAGATCAACACCTAAATGCTTGAGGGCGATCGCGTCATCGGCATCCCAGCGATCATGAACATCGCCAATGATGGCAATAGTGATGGAGGCTTTTGAAGGTGCGATCGGGGCTATTTTTTTTTCTTGCAGCGGCTCAGTCATGCGTATCCCTTTTCCTGTCTTCTCCAGCATAGTGAGGTTTTGAGGTGCCTGGGCTGAGCAACCCGCCTCCTTTGAAACATTTCTTATACCTGCCAGAATATCGCTAAGTGAACAATCAAGTTAGGCAATAAGTGACACAGTAGTCAAAGAAGCGTTGCTACATTGAGACCTGATGCTTGCCAGATCCCCGACTTCTGACCCCGTGGAGCCAATGCTCAGGATTAGCCT
>JBGTJW010000303.1:0-7346 GCA_041744955.1 Stenomitos sp.
GTGGTTTGGGTCAGTTCATCAAACACATTATCCATCTGACGACGCAGGGATTAAATTTCACGCCAGGGTTGCAAGTAACTAACTAACATAGTGTCTATCTCCTCGTGGATAAAGATTTAAATCGACTCTTTTATAGTGCCGCGATCGCGCCTGAAACGCAGTCAGGTAAACCGTACCGGAGATGTTTAGGTTTCCCGAAAAGGGTTTAGGACTTATGCGAAGATCCCCGACTTCTGCAATGAACGGGGCTGTCACCGCTGAGTTTTAGTTAGAAGTCGGGGATCTGCCTACCCTCTGCGTAAGCCCTGGGGTTTAAATGTTGGGGGAATTAGAGCAAACAGCATTCGCCTTGACTCTCGCTCTACAATCGCTGAAGGTACTGCTCAAAGTTGGTTTCAGCCATCACCGCAATCTCACGTCACCGGATGGGCATTGTTATCGTAGAGATACGCTTTCAGGAAGGTGCCAATGGTGCAGCCAGATGCTTACCAGCAGTTGTTCGATCGCCTCAGAGCAGCGGTCGGTTTGCTAGAACTCGATCGCAACTCCCAGCTTCAGCGAGACGTGTCAGCCGTGTGCGACCAGTTCACTCGTCCTGGTGTTCGCATTGCAGTGTTTGCACCGTTTAACTATGGAAAATCCACGCTGCTCAATGCGATGTTGGGTGAACGGACGCTGCCGATCGACCTTATTCCCACTACAGGCGCAGCCATTACAGTGCGGTATGGTGCAGCAGTACAGACTCGCATTCGGTTGGTAGATGGGTCTGAAATCAACGAAGCTGGGACGGATGTACTGAAGCGCTTTGCCATTCTGGATGACGATCGCCGGATGCGTCAGGATGTTGCCTCTGTAGAGGTGCTGTGCCCCCATCCTTTTCTGCAAACGGGCGTGGAACTGGTGGATTTGCCAGGGACGAACGATCGCGATGATCAAGATGCGCTGGTGAAAGATCAACTGCTGAGTGCCGATCTGGTCGTGCAGGTGTTGGACGGACGCAAGCTGATGACGCTGGGCGAACGGGAACACTTGCGAGATTGGTTGCTCGATCGCGGCATTGAAACCGTTGTGTTTGTGGTCAATTTTCTGAACCTGCTGGAACCAGACGACCAGAAGCAGGTTTACAATCGCCTACGCTTTGTGGCGGAAAGTTTTCGCTCTAAGTTGCCACCTGGTATTAGCAATCTCTATCGCGTGGATGCGCTGCCAGCACTAAGAGCCAGACTAAAAGGCGATATGGCAGCGGCGCAAACAGCAGGTTTACCCACGTTTGAATCAGCCTTGCAGACGATCGTAGAGACGCAGCAAGAGCAAACGGAGCTACGGTTGCCACGGGTCACGGTGATCGCCCAACAGGTAGCACAAGCGCTGCAAGCTAAAGTCGATCAGGTGACGGCAGTCTTGCAAACTGCGGCTAACAAGCGTCAGCAAAAGCATGAGATTCAGCAAAAGGCATCGCGATTGCTTGAAACGGGCTTTGCGAAGAGTGCAGCAGACTTTAGCGACTGGTTAGCCCTCACCAATTTACTCGATCGTTACCAGGACGAAGCGGCACAAGCACTGCAAAACGGGCAGTGGCAAACCTGGGAAACAGGCACGTTCAAAACAGCGGCGATCGACCACCAGCAGGCAGTGGTAAAGTGGGTGCAGCAAGCGTGCGAGTTTTTTGAGCGATCGCGTTCTCACCAATTGCTGATCGCATTCCCACCTGCATCATCGATCGAGGTTGCTCCAGAACCGACCACACCAGCCAGTCCCTCCAAAACGGGCGATTTGACACCGACCGCGATCGCTACGGGTATCGGCTGGGTGCTGGGTGGTCCGGTTGGTGGTGCTGTGTTGGGTAGCGCCTCTTACCTGCTCAACAAATCGCTCAATGCAGACAAAGCAATACCGCCGCCTGTTTCGACTGCACCGACAACCTATGCGTACCTGGAAGCAGCGAGAGATTATCTGGTCAACTTCAGCAGCCTAAACCTGGCAGCCTTACAGCGCTATGAGGCGATCGCCGCACCAATCCTTCGCTTTGATGCAGCCCAAGAGCCGATCGTGCTGACCCAGCAACACCATCAGCTAGAGTTGTTGCAAAGCACCCTAGCTAACTTGCACAGCGCGATCGAGCAAGTTTCGGTCAACTAAAGCAAACCCGATTCCCGCATTACATTGCTCAGAAATGTGTTGTTGGTGATTAGTCTTGTTGGTTAGTAGAATGTGGCAGAAGTCGCAACACTAATCGTTCCTTGCTAAATTAACTCAAGCTAACTCACCCCTTCTCTCCTCTCTCCTCACCCCTTACTCCTCTCTTCTTATTCCTCACCCGTGCAAAGCTACCCCTCCCAACTCAACATTCCAGAAACGCTTGCGGCGGCGACGGCTCATCATCAAGCCGGACGATTGCCCCAAGCAGAGCAGCTTTATCGTCAGATCTTGCAACAGCAGCCCCAGCAAGTTGATGCGCTCAATCTGCTGGGTGTGATTGCCTGCCAAAAAGGTGGGCTAGACGAGGGCATCACCCTCTATCGGCAAGCATTAACGCTGCGTCCAGGCTATGTCAGCGCGCGCGAAAATCTTAGCGTCGCTCTTTGGAAACGAGGCAAGCAACTGATTGAAGAGGCGATCGATTCTTATAGTCAAATCATCACCTTTCAACCAGAAAATCAGCAGGCGTACCATAATCTAGGCAGTATTCTGGTTGAGCAAGGCAAGCTGGACGAAGCCTTGAGTTACTACCTGCAAGCCGTATCCGCTCAGCCGGATGATGCGGCAGCACTCAATACGATCGGCACCCTTTTGCAACAGCAGGGCAAGACGACTGCCGCGATCGCCTACCACCGTCGATCGCTGGCAATACGACCCCAGTATCCTGACGCGCTCAATAGTTTAGGCACGGCACTGCAAGAAGACGGTAAGACCCAGGAAGCCCTGTCGTGCTTCAATCAGGCTCTAACGCTCAACTCAACGGATGCGAATGCTCGCTATAATCGATCGCTCATCTTGTTGACCGAAGGCGACTATCAGCAGGGCTTTCCAGAGTACGAGTGGCGCTTAAAAACACGCGAATTTCCACCTTGCCCCTTCCGACAACCCCTCTGGGATGGGTCTGATCTTACTGGACGCACCATTCTGCTTCATGCAGAGCAGGGCTTGGGCGATACGCTTCAGTTTATTCGGTACGCTGCACTCGTAAAGCAGCGAGGGGCGCGCATTGTGTTGACCTGTCATCAGCCCTTGATCCGGCTCTTGTCAACCGTGCCCGGTATTGATCAGTTAGTGCCACTGGGCTATCCCCCACCCAATTTTGACGTGTATGCCCCGCTCATGAGCCTACCGGGCATTTTGGGTACAACGCTAGAGAACGTGCCTGCACCAATCCCCTATTTGCAGCCGCCTCAGTCTGCGTTGCAACTAGCAGCACCCGCAACAACACGGCTGAAGGTTGGCATCGTCTGGTCTGGTGGGCATTTGTATAAAAAAAATCAGAGCCGCTCTTGTCCGTTAGCTCATTTTCAACCGTTGCTGCAACTGCCGGATATCACTTACTACAGTTTGCAAAAAGGCATTGCTCAAACGCATCTGCCAGAACTGGGCTGGGAGTCTCAAGTACAGGATTTGAGCAGCCGACTCAACGATATGGCAGAGACCGCCGCCGCGATCGCTCAGTTGGATCTGGTGATTACAGTCGATACATCGATCGCGCATCTAGCCGGTGCCCTTGGCAAACCGGTATGGGTTTTGCTTACCTTACAGCCCGACTGGCGCTGGATGTTACACCGCGAAGACACCCCCTGGTATCCCACAATGCGTTTGTTCCGTCAATCGAAACTGAATGACTGGCAAGATGTACTCGATCGTGTCGTGCAGGCATTGCAGTCACTTCCTGTAAACAAGTAGTCTGACTGGCTCAATCGCCTCTTACCAACACAGGAACCGTCATGAACGAAGCACGCTGGACGGCAAACATTCATCACTTGTTTCCGAGTGCGCTGTTTGCCTTCCGCCTGAAAGATTATGCGACACTCAATGCACAACTTTTAGAGTCAGTTTATCGGCTAAAGGAAATAGACCCAGGCTATGCAGCATCGAATGTACTGGGGTGGCATAGTCAGGGCAATTTGTTTGAATTACCTGAGCTAAGACCCTTGAAAGACTTAGCTGATGCGGCAGTTCTGGAAGTGTCTCAGGCAGTTGGCTATAGTGATGTTCAAATTAAAGCTGCTAACTGCTGGGCAAATATTAATCCTCAATATGCCAGCAACAAAATTCATGATCATGCTAACTGTCTCTTTAGCGGTGTTTACTATCTCAAGGCTCCCAAAGATTCTGGTACGTTAATGTTCTACGATCCCCGCAGTGCCAAAACGTTTTACAAACCGCTCGTCTCTACGTTTACTCCTTATACCGCCGATGCGATCGCCCATGTAGCGGAAGAAGGCTTAATGCTGATTTTTCCAAGCTGGCTGAAGCATGGCGTGGAGCCAAATCTGAGCAACGAGGATAGGGTTAGCATTAGCTTCAACTATGCCTTTGCTTAAGAAGTATGAGCGAACGGTACGAAGCTGTAAGCAGCTAGCGGTCAGGCAGCAAGTTTAGTTGCATCTTGAGCGACTTTGAGTGCAGCCATACAGCCAAAAAAAAGGGGCAAAACTGCCCCCTTAGCCTCTCATGATAGATTGTGAAAACATTTCCGCGAACCATAGCTACTGACAGGTCATCTTATCAAGTCCTATTTTCTCAGTAGGTTTACCGTTAGCCTGAATTACTTTCTACATTTTCAAGTATAAACCCGGATGCGCTTGAATTGGTAAAGTCACGGTTCAATCTAATCAAGTTTAGATGAAGAACCAAGTTTAGATGAAGACAGACGGGTTAGAAGCCAGCGTGATAGCGGTTTTACTGATTGCGGCACCTGCTGACTCCAGAATGCTGCCTTAATTGCCTGTTCCTTGCTCCGTGAGGAATCGCTGCATTATACAGTGGGAATGCAAGAAGTCGGCGATTCTAGCCACTGCTGTCTCTAAGATGGCAGGTTCGTGAACCAGCGCAAACCGCACGTAGCCTTCACCAGACTTACCAAAGCCAGCACCGGGCGAGACGGCTACACCCGTCGCTTCGACTAGCTGGGTACAAAATTGGACGGATTGCGTTGCCCAGGGTTCTGGCAGTTTTGCCCAGACGTACATCGTGGCGGCTGGTGAAGATACCTGCCAACCAATCTGGTGCAGTGCGTCTACAAATGCATCACGACGCTGACGAAAGATCTGGACACTTGCCTCAACGTTGGTTTGTGATCCTGTTAAGGCAGCGATCGCCCCGTTTAAGATCCCTCGATACTGGTTAAAGTCAACAACCGTCTTAACCTGTCGCAGTGCCCGAATGAGAGCCGCATTGCCGATCGCATAGCCCACGCGAAAACCGCCCATGTTGTAGGACTTAGACATGGTAAAAAACTCAATCGCAACCGTCTTGTCAGGATCGGCTTGCAGTATGGAGGGTGGCTGAACGCCGTCAAACACAAAATCTGCATACGGAAAATCATGTACCAGCACTAAGTGATGCTGCTGACAAAAGGCAACCGCAGACTGGAAGAACGATAAGGGCGCGATCGCGGTCGTGGGATTGTGGGGATAGCTCAAGACCATCAGGCGTGCTTGCGCCAGCACAGGGGCAGGGATATCCTCAAACGCAGGTAGAAAGTCGCGATCGGCGTGCAGCGGCATGGGATAGATCTGCCCACCTGCCAAATAAACGCCGCCTGCATGAGATGGGTAGCCAGGATCTTGCAGTAACGCAAAATCGCCGGGATTCAGAATCGCCAACGGCAAATGTGCAGTGCCTTCTTGAGAACCGATGAGCGACAAAACTTCTGTTTCTGGATCAACGGCAACGCCAAACTTCTCGGTGTACCAGGTGGCTGCCGCTTGCCGAAACGCCTGTGTGCCGTGGTACAGAAGATAGCCGTGTGTTTCTGGGTCAGTCAAGGAACGAGCGATCGCATCCAGCACAAACGCATCGGCAGGTAGGTCGGATGAGCCTAAGGAAAGGTCAATCAACGCCTGCCCTGCGGCTCTAGCTCTGGCTTTTGCCTGATCCATATCGGCAAACACATTGGACTGTAGCGATTTAAGGCGGTTAGCAAATTGCATGGCAGTTAGCATTGAGCCGTCAAGCTTGGGCGCACTCCGTTAAGTCACACGGGCGATCGACTTAAAAAGGCAGTGACAACTGAGAAACTTCAGTTTACCGCGTTGGTCTAGCTGCTAAAGGCTTGGCAAGCAAAAAAGATAGCCGTCAGTGGAATAAGCCATACCGCTCCAGATCATCTTGTTAGCTCAGAGGAGTGCCAGCCTCAAACTTACAGCTTCGCTTTTGCCTGAAGCGCATATTGCCGAAAGCGCTCTAAATCTGCGTGCAGCGTCGATTCTACCACCCGCCCAATGAAGAGGTTATCGAGGAGTTGACCGAGAAAGCCAGGAATCGCGTAGCCGACTGACATTTTGACGATGCTGCCTTTGTCACCGCGATCGTAAAAGCGAATGGCACCCCGGTTTGGCAGCCCATCGACCGATTCCCATTGAATAATTTGATTCTGCACCACCTTCGCAATGCGAGAGAGCCAGGTAAACTCCAGACCGCCCGTTGCCAACTTCCAGCGCGACAGGTCAGGGTCATCTTCTAGGACAGTCACAGAATCGATCCACTTCATCCAGCGGGGCATTTGTTCCAGGTCAGACCAAAGACCCCAGACGAGTTCGATCGGGGCATCAACTTCTACTTGGACACTATGTTCGAGCCAGTTGGACATAAAGGGAAAGGGAATGGGGGAGTAGAGAATGGGGAGTGGGGAGTAAGAAATGAGAGAGGGTAGGGCAGTATTGACTTTAAAGGAAGTATTGAGCGGTTTATCGATATTCTGTGAGTAGCTTCCAGTATCCTGCAACTAGCCCTATAAATGCCCCTAAAGAAGGTGTAGTTTTAACTGCTTCAAATGACAGTTCTAATCCCTTACCATGCAGAGAGTAATAGCAGGTTTTGGAAATATGAGTGCAAAGAAACAGTCCAACTACAATTGGCAATGTTAGTAGTAGTCCAATAACTGCACCGCCAATCGCCAGGGAAAAAATCAAATAGGTTTCTTCATAGGTTCTCTCTGGGATGAATCGTGTAGTGACAAAGCCTGCAATGATCGCAAGCAACACCCCCAAGCCCCAGCAATTCTAAATTCAAAACTTAAGAGGAATTAGCCATTTGAGCAGGTGGAGAGCCAGAGAGCATAAAATCCAGCAGGTGTTGCCAACTTTCAAACCAGAGGTATTGAGTCAGTGCCAAAATGTCTTGGAAAAAGCCCT
>JBGTJW010000304.1:0-26897 GCA_041744955.1 Stenomitos sp.
CTGGATAATTGGCATCAGGGTCAAGCGATCGTGCTGTGCGCCAGCGTCGATGTGCTGCGACACTCTGCTTTTTGTAGGCTTGCAGTTGTGGCAAGTGCTCCCACTGAGCGATCACCGCTTCGTTGAGCTGAAGAAAGAGACCTTCGCCGCGCACTTCGGTTGCCGGCACCCACTTTGGCTCCTGGCGGCTCAGTGGTGCCCAGTAAGATTCCGGCAACTCGCCCGTTTCCGTAAAGTCACCAGGCGATTCAATGCGGGTAAAGCCGACCAAGGCGCGGACTTCTCGCAGGCGTTCGACCAACACGACTTTACTAAAATAAGCTTCATAGCCTTTGGGCGCTGCCACAGACGAAAGCCAAAAATCAGCCGAATTGAGGCTGGTGTCTGCCTGGGAGAAAACTTTCCACTCAGGCGTTTTGATGTCTTTAGCTTCATCCTCCGCGTTGTCTGCTGTCGCTGATCGCCTCTGCTGAATCTGCACCCAGAGTTCGTCGTCGGTATACTTCGCAAACTCTTTCAGTTGCCCAATCAGCCGGAAGGCAGCCAGCACTTCCAGACTGACGGCTTTTGACAGCACCGTCCAGTGCTTCTCCACCAGTTGAGCCAACCGATCAACCGTCGTGGGGATGGAGAGAACAGAGAGGGTAATCGGAAACCAGCTATTCGAGGCTCCCAAGGAGATGCCCACCATTCGCTGGTCGCAACCCCCGTCAGCAAAATGCCGCAGGTGCACGTGACGACCGCGACATTGCGGCAGATATTTTTTGCCCAACTCCCCAAAGGCATCGGACATGCGACGATTGGCACCACAGCCATCGCATTTGACCTCAATATCAGCCGCCGAGCCGGAGACACCATACTCATACAGCCGCAGGGTGCCCCTTTGGCAATCGGCCCCGCGATGGACGAAGTAACGCCAGGGAAAATCATCCAGATGCCCGTGTCTGCAAGCCACGAGAAAACGGGCAGGGATGACGGTAGGTGGGTGTTTACCTTTAGGGCAGTTGGTGTGGCGGTAGCGGTTTTGATCGGAGCGAAAGCGATCGGTCTTGAGGTCAAAGAGTCCTGACTGAAGTGGAGCCAGGAGGCGGCAACTGGGACAGAGCATCCAGGTCGGGAACGGTGAGACGGGAATACCCACACGCTGGCTCTCGTCTAAGAGCGGCGACAGGCTCTCTGCTTCTGGCGGCACGGGCGGGGACAGTAACCGCTTGACCGAGTAGCTGAGCGATCGCCGCACGACTGCCAATAAGCGTTCTTCTCCCAGCTCAGCCGCATGGGTCAGCTCCCAATCATCCAGTCCCATCACCATCGTGGAGAGGTTCGGCAAATCAATCACGGCACCAATGCCAGCCGAAAAGAGAATTTGGCTAGGGCGAAGTTCACCAACTTTGCTGCGGGGTTGTGCTTGTACCATAGAAACCTCTCAATCAGGGTGAACTGGGCATGGGCTGAGGGGCGCGGAAATCATCTTCTGGAATGCGATCGTCCAGAATCAGCCCAATCGTCGGCTCCACATTGCGCAGTGAATTCAAGCAGGTGAAGGGTTGCCAATCTCCCTGCCCCGGTTGAGTCAATAAACCAGTTGTGATGCCGTCCTTTTTGGGTTTGTAGCCTAGCACGGCTCCACCGAGCAAGTTGTCTGACTGCTCTAACCAGTAGTCCAGCTTTGCTTCTAAGGCTTGCCTGACCAAATCCCTGGTTTTCAGACCATCGACATTGGCTGCACGCGTCACGATCGTTTCGATGGCGGCTTGGATGTACGGATGATTGCGATCGATCCGCCCCGCTTTTTCATTCTGGTTGAGTTCGATCCCCTGCAACCGTACCAGGGAGACAAACAAAGCTGCTAACCCACGATCAATCGCGCGAGGCGCAAAAGGCGTCACCGAGAGTGCTTCAACATGCTTGTAGAAGGTCGTGTGATAGTGTTCAAACTGCTCGTAATGAGACAAATCCCGCGGTCGGGCCCAGTTATAGACGGTGAAGACAAGACCCGGAAAAGCACGTCCGACACGAGACGTGGCCTGGATGTACTCTGCCGTCGTTTTCGGCTGCCCTGTTACCACCATTGCGCCTAAGCGTCGCACATCCACACCCACCGAAATCATGTTGGTGGCCAGCAGCACGTCGATAGGTTTGCGCGTATCGGTTTTCTTCTCGCGATGTGGATTAAAGGGCACCTCCAGCGCATCAAGCACAACGGGGATGTCAGTAGAAGCAATGCGGGAGGTCAGTTCTTTCACCTCTAGGCGTGATCGCTTGGCCAGCCCGCGTTGATCCATTTTGCCCAGACGCGATTGGATATCGTCATCCACCAGGCGTCGTGTACCACCGAGCTCTCGCATGGAGTTGAAGTAGCCCACCAACGTCATCCAGGGGTCAGCTGCTTCGCCATATTTGTCGTAAAGTGCCTGTGAGGCAGCTAGCACCGCCGTATAAACCCGAATCAAGGCTGCTTTGAGCCTGCGCCCTGTTGCACAGATACCTAAATAGCGTCGTCCCGGATAGTCTTCGCCAGGTTCGCGCTGGAGGGAGAAGAAGTTGTCAGTAACATCCAAACCTTGCGGTGGGAAAACCTGTACCTGACGCAGGAACAGATGATGAATCTGATCACGCGCCTGCCGGATTGTCGCTGTGGAAGCGATCACTTTAGGGCGAACTGTTTTACCGTCCACTGTCCAGGAACAGAGTTTGTCTACTGCCGTTTCATAGAGACCTACCAGCGTCCCAAGGGGACCACTGATCAGGTGTAGCTCGTCTTGAATGATGAGATCTGGGGGACGTAAGGGATTGGAAGGGAGAGTTTTAGCCAGTGGCTGACCATACTTGGCAGGATGGCTGAGCGAATCCTCGATTTCAGGCGAGACAAAACCATGTCGTTGACAGTAGCCGTCTACCTGTCCAAACAACATTTGCACAGCACCATTCCATGGCATCTGGGCAAACTTATCGACGGTAGCAATCAGCAACGTCGGTAGACGACGGTAGATTTCTTCATCGACCACCAGAATGGGCAAGCCTTCGGTTGGCGATTGTTTCTGCGTAAACAGACAGCGACCAAGGGCATCACCACAGTAAATCAGGGTACGTGCCTGTCCTTTGGCAAAAGACTCCACTTTGATGTGCTGCTTACCGGGATCGATTTTGGTACCGCACCAGGGGCAATTCGTTAGTTGGTGGGGAGAGCCACTGCTGGTCGGTTGATATTGTCCCAGCTTTTGCTTGAGGAATTCTTCGCTTTGCTCTGTGCGGTTAGGAGTTGTTTTTTGACCGACCCATAGGCCAATCCGAAATGGCTCATTGCCCCATTTAGCAGTATCCTCTCGACGGATCGCTTCGCAGGCACAAATCAAGGCTGTGGCCCGCTGGAATTGCTGCAGCGTCAGCAAGCGCAGGGTGTAACGCATTAGCACCGCCACACCTGCTTCTCCAGACCGTCCAGCGATCGCGCCTTGTAAACGTCGTAGCCCAATCGTGTAAGCAGTCAGTCCTAAATAAGCTTCTGTCTTACCACCGCCGGTAGGAAACCACAGCAGATCAGCGATCGCTTCGGTTTCATGGCTACGATCGGGGTGGTGCAGGTCAGTAATACTGGGTAAGTTCAGCAGGATGAAGGCAAGCTGGAATGGTCGCCAGGAGCGATTTTTGGGAATATCAACGGTGTCTAGTGCCACATCCTCGCCCCGTCGTTTCTGTTCGGCAAAGAGTGAATGCACCCGTTGCTGCCACATGGCTCGGTTGGCAAACTGAAATGCTTCCAGGGCTTGTGGGTCCGCCTGTAACAACGCCAGCCCTGCCTGAATGCGCTCTAACGTGCGGGTACAGTTTGCCAACGTATCATGGGCGATCTTCTCGTTGCCTTGCAGCTGGGCACTGTCATCCGCGATACGAGCCGCCTGCTCAACCATCCAGGCGGCATAAGCCGTGACCAGGGGCTTCAGTTGCTCCAGCAGTGCGGTCGGGGAAGTCTCGGCTAACACCTGCATGTCCAAAACGAGTCCTGTTAATCCAGGGATCTCGTCGGGTGTGGGCGCATCCGTTTTAGGGACTTCGTAGGTAGGCACAACCCGTGTGCACAGCCGCACGGCGCGATCGGTGCTGCCGTCCGCCAACTCCGCATGAACACCCGTCCCGAGTCCCACGGCAAATTCAACCTGATGTCGGTAGAGCATGGCCATTGCCTGCTCTTCAGCGTATTGCACCGGGTCGAGTTTACCCACTGAGCGTTGCTGCGCTTTGCGGATGAAAATAGCACGTTGCTGTAGGTCTGCGGCTTCTACACTCAATTCAGGCTGAAAGAGCCATGCCTGGTCAGGGGAACGCTCTGGTTCTCGCTGTTCGTTGACCAGGAACAAACTGATAATCCAGTCATCGTCACAGGCACGGATTTGCCCGCGCACATAAACCTCGCGGTCTGGGTCAATGCGCCAGGGTGCAATGCCACCCGCTTCAAGCGGTATCGGTGGGGATTGCCCCACGACGGGATATCGACGCCAGACTGTTTTCGGTGCGCCAGTGGGCGTTTCTAACGCTTCACTTTTAGCACGCTCGTACTGTCCCCAGCCCGCTTTGATAGTGATGGCTTGAGCCGTACCGCTCACACAAAAGCTCATGCCCAGCGAAGAGGGGAACATGGTCTCGCTGACTGGATTGGTCGTTTCGGTAGTACCGTCGTCGATCGTCCCTGTGCCACCGACAGCCAGTTCATCCAGTTGTTCGGTGCCCTCATCTACAGTGCCAGTCTTGGCGGTAGCGCGTGCGTCTGCTGGCTCTGCCTGCTCATTGGTTGGAGCCGAACGGTTCCGTCGGTGGAGGGGAGCCAATAAGCCGACCAGGTAGCGATCGCTGACGCGTGCCTCATCCACTTCTTCGTATGCCCCGCCTGCTGGACCCAACAAATCCGCCAGTACTGCCTGTTCCAACTCGGCTCGGATTTGATAGTGAGAGGGTGGTTTCAAAACGGGTGGGGCATCAGACGGGAGCGGTTGCTCCTGGCTAGCAGCAGCCTCAGCAGAGGGTTGCTGGGCTTCCGGGGTGTTTACCGGTACAAATTGCATCTCGATCAACTGGCCTTGTCCTTCGCCCTGCTCCTCGGTCGTTGCCACAAATTGGGGTTCGACTAGACTGGGTTGCTGCCAGACCGTAGGCGCTACTTTAGCAGGCGTTGCTACTGCTTTCACCGTCTTGGTCTGTTTGGGTGCGGCTTGCAGCGCCTGCACCACTTTCTCGGCGATCGTGTCTGAAAGGGTGCTGTCTTCACAGTCGAGAACATCGGCATCATCAGACAAATCTAGCCCTGCCAGCAACACCGCAAGCTGCGGCTCAGACGCAGAAACGACGGCACTCCAGTCCAGTTGCGCCATACGATCGCGTAACTGTTGGTTGACCGCTGCCAAGTCTAAAGTCCCTGGCAGGATGGCTGGGAGTTTGATAATGTTCATGCGTTGCCAAGGTTCCAGAGACCAGGATCGAACGTTTGGAGCAGAAGCGGTGGCTGCTTGGCCGGTACCAGCACCAGCAGGGCACGCATGGCTCTCGTCATCGCCACATAAAGCGTGCGCCGTTCACGGGTCAAAATTTCCGTGACTGCCTCTGGCGCAGTACCTCTGACAATCGTCGGATAGGCACCTTCCAAAAAGCCAGCGATCGCCACGATCGGGAATTCCAAACCCTTTGCCGCTTTGAGTGGTAACACCTTCACTCCTTTGTAGCTGAGATCCAGGTCTTTGCTGGTCATAAACCGCGCGTCGAGGCTCAGATAGTTTAGTTGTCCTGTGATGTTTTTACCAGCTTTTTCGGTTGGCACCAGGATCGCACAAGCTCCCAATCCTAAGCGAAATTCATGGGCGGCGGTACGGCAGAATTGAGCCAGTAGACTGCCTTCAGAGGCACGATCGGGAATGGCACGCACCGCTGGCGGTGGCCCTGTATGGATATAGGATCGCTCCTTGTCATTGTCTTCCAACATGCCCTCTTGCAGGTAGGCAATGGCAGCTTCGCCAATTTCTTGGGTGGTGCGGTGGTTCACTTTAAGGATGCCTGTACGCCCCACGAACTTGAGTGACTCATGAATTTCACTCCAGCGAAAACTGCTGCCGTAGATGGACTGATTGGCATCGGCAGTAATGAAGAGACGCTTGGGTGCCTTACACAGTTGAATCAGGAATCGTAGCATGGTCGGGCTCAGATCCTGCGCTTCGTCGATGACGACGGCATCGTACAACAGTGGTTCTGGAGCAGCTTGCAGTAGGGCTAACGCACGGTTCCGCAGTTGTGCCCAGGTTTCCATACCCTGGTCTGCTAGCAGGCAATCGCAGTGCTGCCGTAGTTGCCAAATGGCTTGCCGCTGCACCTTGTTAAGTGGAATGTTGCGCCCGGTGCGAGGGGTGGCGCGGTAAGCTTCTAGCGTTTCGATGCCTCTGGCATCAATCATCTCGGTCAGTTCTTCTAGCAGGTATTCCGGTTGCAGTCGTTCCAGAATTAGCCGTTGTGCCTGTTGCTGTAGTGCCTTACCCTCTAAGGCCGCGATCACTTGGGGTACAGCTTTTTGCACCAACTTCAGCAGGTCTTTGGTAGGAGCAAGGTTCGGTGCTCCTGTAGCGTGACAAACCAATGAGTAAATCAAGGTATCGGCTGTCCTGACCTCTACAAACTGAGCGTCTTGACCCAAAAGCTCTTGCAGCAGTTGTTCCGAGAAGGTAACAAGGGCGTTCGTGTAGGTGGTGAACAGAATGCGGGGCTGACTGACACCACTGGCTTGCAGTTGTTGCAGAATTTCACGGGTACGGTAAAGCGCCACTGTGCTTTTGCCTGTACCGGGACCGCCTTTGAGCAGGGTGGGACCCGTAGCGTTGCTGGCCCAGGTGACAAATTTCTCTTGTTCAGGGTTGAGCTTGAGCAGGAAGCCGAGTAAATTCCCTTCTTTGAAGCGCAACAGCGCATCGGGGCTACCCGTAACAAAACTGGGTTGATTGAGAACCTGATCAAAATTGGGAGCCGTGATGCAATCGAAGAGGCGATCGCGCACAGTTCCATCAACATCGGCTTCTAACAAGTCATCGAAGGTACGGCAGGTTAGCAGTGCCGGGAAACAGGTTTTGGGAATGAGCAGGCGTTCCAGCAGTGCTGCCGTTAACTCAACGGGTAAAAGAGTTGCTGCTTGAGACGGTTTGGGTTCAGGCGATTGCGGCTGCTCCGGTGTTAACAGATCATCCAGCTTGGCAAGGGCGTTGACATCAATCTCCGTCTCTTCAGCGACCAGTTTGTCGCCCTTATAAACATCCTTACGGGCATCGACCCCCAAGAGCGCTACCCAACCGTCGCCATAGGTGTAGATGATGCGGAAATCGCCAGAACGCAGGCGGTAGATATCGCCTTTGTACCCGTGCAGTTTTTTCTTCAAACTGCCGTGGGGTTTGGGGTCATCCCGCAAGACCTCAATCTTTTCCAAGATCTGCATGACTCGCTCCTTGGGAATGGCGAGCAGTTGGTTGGTAAAAGTAGGCTTGTGAATGATCTCGAATGGCATGTTTGGTTTTTGTTTTACCTTCTCCAGTAAAGCTGCTCAAAAATTGATCGTCACTATTGCTGAGAAGTGGTTTACAGAACAGCTTGTTTACCAGTACTGAACGCCAAAGCGCTCATTCAGATTGTCTAGAAAGCGATCGCACTCTTGATAGGTCGTCCACCGACGCTCATACTCTCGAAAGGTACTGGTGTGTCCCTGTTGCAAATAGAGGTGCAGGTACTCATGCCAGAGCAGATATTGAATCACGTCTTCACTGACATCAGGACTATCAAGCAGGCGATTAAGCCGGATTTTACCTTGCCCATGAGACTGACCGGGTTCCCAGTAAGCCTGTCCATACCAACCTTTCACTAAGCGCTTTGTCCATGCTATAGAGTGCCGCTGAGGCAATGGTCGATCGAGCCCTAGCAACCCTGAAGCTAACTCCAGCACATTGACCATCAGATGATCCAAAATGTGGTGCGGTCCTGGTTGTAGCGTTTCTTCGGGTCTGGGGTGGAAAATTGGCACCGCACGCTGAGAGCGAGTGCTCGCGTCTGGGTGTTGCATTTCGTAGAGAGCATCCTCGATCGCGGCTCGAAAGTCTCGGAGCGAAGGGTAAATCGCTTGAGCCAGAGTGGTATAGCGTTCCTCAGTCAGAGTATTCTGCGCTTTGGCTCCTAAGTCGGCTTCAAAAATGTGGTTTGCAAGGCGGTAAGGATCGCATGCTTCTCGCTCGGTGAGTTCGTTATATTCTGGGCGGTCTCCACGTGCGAACCAATGCGCAATGACCTTCTGCACATCATGTTGAGAGGGGAGGGGATAATCAGAATCGCAAAAGAAGTCATCAAAGGCAGTGTCTGCTGGCATTGTTTCAAGCGCTGCTTGAGGCAGTGCCCAGAGATCCTTCAACAGTGCTTCCCAGGATGAATGTTGATGCTCGTAAACGGCGATCACTTGATAAACGTCTTCACCATCCTGGTCGCGGGAGAGTAGATACCAACCGTGTGGGATTGCTTCAAAGACGTCTGCCTCAAAACCCCGCCCTTGCGTTGCCACTTGAGCCGCTGCTGCTCGAATTAAATCCCAGGGCAGCATTGAAACCAACGTTGGCGGCACCACTTTTGTGGATTTTTCAGTGCCAGGCTCTGGAGGCACAACATCTGGCACCAGCGCCAATGGACTTTGCCATTCGCGGAAGCGTTCCCAGTGGTCTTCAAACGAGACAATGTAAGCATCCTTCGTTCCGCCCGCTTTTGCACCTCGTAGTGCGCGTCCAATCATCTGGCGCATTAAAATCTCACTGACCGTTGGACGAGTCAAAAAGACGGTTTGGATGCCAGGAATATCAACGCCTTCAGTGAGAATCTGAACATTCACCAGCACCTCGATCGCGTTTTCACCATCTTTGTCACGGAAACGATACATCCTTTCGTTATTGTTGGTCGGTTCGCCGTCAAGACGATAGCTGGCCACATAATCTGCTTTGATACCTTTGGCTTGCAGCCGTTCCGTCAGGAGTGCAGCATGGGACACATCGATCGCAAAAATTAAGGTCTTGCCATATTTCTCGTGGTTTTGCAGGTAGTGACTGACAATGAGGCGGTTCCGTTCTTCCAGATGTCCAATGCGCTGGAGCCAAGCTTCACTCAGGTCATGGAATTGAGCGAGAAATTGCTCATCTTGCGACGTGACTCCTGCCTCCACATCAGCCTTCGTTGCGACCTGCACTGGTAAGGGACGAGCTAGAAACTGGCGTTCAATCAGGGTTGTGATGGGTATGTCGTAAAGAATCCGGTTGCCAAAGAGCTTGGCAAGGGTGCCTCGTTCAGATGCTGCTGTACGAGTCGGTGTGGCAGTGATGCCCAAAATACGGCGACGATCAATTGTTCCCAGGCGGTTAATCAGAGCCTGGTAGCTTTTTGCTGTGGAGTGATGCGCCTCGTCAATGACCAGAAAGCTCTTGGGGTCAGCAAGAATTTTATCAATCAGATCAGGGCGACGGGCAAGGCTGCTGACTGAGGCAATCAGGATTTGGTCTGCCGGATCAATTTGGGTGGTCGAGCAGTGAATGCCAGAAATAATACGAACCCTCAGCTTTTCGAGTTGAGTTGCGAAGCTCGCTAAATTGTGAAACTCTCGTGCTGCTTGCTCTAGCAATTCATGCCGATGCGCTAACCAGATTAAACGATAGCCACGATTGATCACGTTCTGCATCAACCAACGGGCGCTGGTAAAGGTTTTCCCTGAACCTGTAGGCATGACCAGCAGACCCTGAAAAACCTTGGTCACTTCAGACTCTGCCAAATGAACCGATAGTTGGTCCCAGGCTGCGCTTTGATAATCGTAGGGCTGACGGCAATCTACAGGCTGTTTAGTCGGATCGAGAATGGCAAACCGAGGCACAGAGCCATCGGTAGGAAACAGAAGCGGATCATCCGATGGGCGATCCTGGTCGCCGTAGCGCAGCATTGCTTCCAACAGTCGCAGCCGCACTGTTCTGGAGTTACGGCATTTTCTGACGTAAGCAACGCAATCCATTTGAGTTTTGGGATTGCCGAGCGGACCAATGCCTGCATCAATCAACTGCTCCACAATCTGAGGAGTCCCAGAATAGTCGGGTAGCCAGCATTGTTCTAGCGTTGACTTCATGCGCTCAACGAAGTATTCATCCGGGCGGCTATATTTATTGGTCAGCCAGGTTAGTGGATCGGACTCCAAATGAGAGGAGTAGCCATTTGCATGAGCGATCGCTTTTACCGTCCCTTCCCTAAACGCGTCCCAAGAGAACCGGTATTTTCGAGCCATTGCTGATACCTGTTGAGTGCTACCTTCTAGGATGCCCACTTCTAACTGGTTTAGAAGTAGACCTGCGCTCGACTAAGAGTAAACGCCAGTGGTCAACGCTTCAGGTTCGCAGTAAGACTTGGCAAAGAAGACCATCATTATCGATTCTTGATAGTGAGTCTGAATCTGTTCTTCATTTGTGGTGCGATGCAACAACGTTTTCCAAGGGACGCTTCTCTGCAAAGGTTTGGTTTGGTAATTGTGTTTTGACATGAGTCAGAGGAGATTGAGCTTTACCAGGCATTGAAAGCTCGAGTCATTTTGAGAGCTACTCGTATCCGCATCAACGCATAGCATTCACCCCAAACTGCTTTTGTGAAAGGTTTACGTTTTAGGTGGAAATTTTTGAAGCCATTATCAGTACTCAGAACGGAGTGTATAAGAATATCAGCAGGGCAAAGCATGATACCTGAGCAGTCTTAAACTTCTCTGTATCCCTACTGACTGTAATAATCTTTGAAGAGGAGACAAAGTACTGCTCTTCAGGTTAAGCTTGTGCAAAATGTGTGCCTAGTTGGTTTTTCGAGTAGCTGATATTGATACTGTGTGCTCATGGTGCCATTAGCTTAACTTCTGTAAAGGCAATAAATTAGGGTAGAAAGCATGACCACTGAACCACTAGAAAATACCAAACCATCTGAAGCTAGTGCAAGTTACCTCAATGGTTTAGGGAACTTCATTAAAGAACTAAGTCCCGGAGAAAAGTTAATTGGTGCTTTACTGGTTGGAATACTTGCGCTCTTAATTGTAGTGATTCCGCTAGTACCGCAAGAAGCGCGAGTACTTGTATGGTTTGCAACAATTCTTATAGTATTGCTAATATATTTAGTGTTTAGCTATTGGACGAAATCAAGTATATCGAGGCTTGGGAAAATTAAACGAGAAAAAAACGAGTGGCATCTAAAAGCAGAAGATTTGAGAAAGGATTACACCAAGCTAGTTTCTGATACCAATAGCTACTTGTTTGACGTTGATCACAGAATTGAGGAAATCAAAGAACGCATTAATCACTATTCTAGTGGCGGTCAAATGAGTAGTGATAAAGCGAGTGTTGTCATCCATCAACTGACAACACTCGCTGAGGATATACGCCGAAAAATCGATTCCGCTGACGTTTCAAGTCGGATGGAAGATGGTATTGAAACCGTTAAGGATGCTACCGATCTAGCCAGAAAACTTATGGAGACAGATGCTTGAATGAGTGTTGAAACGGCTGACAACGATTCACACCTAATTGCTTGAACCAACTGGAACTAGCGTTTTGAGACGATTGGCAAGGTATTCTGCATAAGGTATAGCCCCAGCTTTTAACTGAAAGCCAGCAGGGTTTTTCACTAGTTGATCCATTTTCGATACGTAATAATCGAGGGGTCTTGCCAAATCACTTACTTTCAAGTTTTGGATGCACCATTTTTCTAGTAAAAAATAACTTCCTGTAATTGTTGAGAATCCAATCAGTTCGATAAAACTGGTGAGATCTTTAGCTGGATCTTTACTGGTGAAGGGCTTATTCGTTTCGTAATATTTGTCTACTGCATCGGTATACAAGCGCAAAACTTCTGAAACATCAGCAACATGTGGTTGCATCTGTTTCTCGATGTCTTGTAGGGAGGGCAAGGTTGGAGTGTACATAGCTCTCAATGTGTTTCTGATATTAGACAAATCGTGCATAAAACTTTCCTCAAAGCCTTTCTTTCCTATACGGAAAATTTATCTTGAGTCCGGACAATTTATTTGTCCAACTCAAAATTTAACTGTATGGAAAGAAGAGGGGTTGTTAGAAAGTTTGGATTGGAAAGAATTACAATTCAGCAAAAACTGCTAATTGTGCTTTGCTGAACACTATAGAGCAACCTGCTTTTTGAATATAGTACATAAGAACTATAATGTCCACTTTCTAAGCTCATAATTCAGGGCAAACGCATACTCAAACTGGGAGGATTGAGGGGCAACCATCAGGAAACTAGCCATGCCCCAGTCTATTGAGCCATCCGCGCCACTGCTAGAACACTTCAAGACCTTAGAAGACCCACGAGCAGAACACTTGCTGGAGCATGAACTCCTCGACATTATTGGTTTAACGATTTGTGCGGTTGTCTGTGGGGCTGATACTTGGGTGGACATCGAGAACTATGGACGCGCTAAGCAGGAGTGGTTGAAAGGCTTTCTGCGATTGCCCAACGGCATTCCCTCCCACGATACGATTGCGCGCTTATTTGCAGCACTAGACCCCAAAGCCTTACAGGAATGCTTTTTGAGCTGGGTGAGGGCAGTGGCTCAACTGAGTCAGGGCGAAGTGATTGCGCTTGATGGCAAAACGCTGCGGCATTCCTACGACACCGGTAGAGGCAAAGGCGCAATTCATATGGTCAGTGCTTGGGCGACTCAAAATCGCTTAGTGCTGGGACAGCTGAAGGTGAATGCCAAGTCCAATGAAATTACTGCGATTCCACAATTGCTCGAGGTGTTAGACCTGAATGGTTGCATCGTCACCATCGATGCGATGGGAGCGCAAAAAGACATCGCCAAGCAAATTATCGAAGCGGGTGGAGAGTATGTTCTGAGTCTTAAAGGAAATCAAGGCAACATTCACCAAGATGTGGCGCAACTCTTCGAGTGGACGCGTAAGAGCCACTTCAAAGAGATTCCCCACGAGTTCCATCAAACCATTGATGCCGCTCATGGTCGGGTTGAAATTCGCCGTCATTGGCTTTTGGACAGGGTAGAACATTTGATTGATGCCCACTTGTGGACAGGACTCCAACGCGTCGGTCTGGTCGAATCGGAACGACGTTTAGCTGGACAAGCTCCCACCATTGAACAACGCTACTATTTAGTCAGTCTCGATGGCGGGGTGCAACGCTTCGCTCACGCTGTGCGCTCGCATTGGGGCATCGAGAACCAAGTCCACTGGATTTTAGATGTCGCCTTTGATGAAGATGCTTCTCGGGTTCGTAAAGATCATGCCCCGGAAAATCTTGCCCTCATCCGCCATGTCGCACTCAACCTTTTGCGTCAAGAGACCGTTGCCAAAGGAGGCATCAAGGCTAAACGCCTCAAGGCTGGATGGGATAACGCTTATCTCTCACGCCTCCTGTCTACTTGAGTATGCGTTTGCCCTAGCTCATAATTCTTTGCGCAGCTATGGAGGGTATGATTAGACATATGTCTATGAGACTTACGCAAATAAGCAATCGAGAGCGATGCAACGGATTGAGAAGTTTTTAAAGTATCCACAGTGACTAAATCTGTGATCGCACTAACACACTGCCATAGACGGAGTTTTACAACAAAGACATCTGCCAATCATCGGTGTGCGAGTCCTTCTGTTTGCTGTTAGTTTTCTGCCCTTTCGCCTTCTGCCCTTTGCCCTTTGTTTTCTTATCCTGCAAGCCCTGAGCAACCTCTTCGGCGTAGCGCTGATGGTTCAACTCCAACAGCCGATCGAGCACTTCGCGTCGAGCCGTTTCACTTATGGTGAAGCAGGTGCCTTGTTTAGTGGTGTGGAAATCGTGCCCCAAATCGTTGTTTAAGCGATCGCGCCAAACTCATCTTTGACCAGAGGTTGATAAATTGGGCTAGAGAACGGATGAAAATTTTCTGACCAGGCGGCGGTCAAATTACAGAGCAGACGGAATTGAAGCGGTGTTGGTGAAGGATTTACTCGTTCTACAGTTACGTTCACCTGTTGAGGAAACTGGCAGATTAGTTCAAAGAAATCTTGGGTGAGATAACGAGGGCAGTAACCAACAAAGTGTAAATCCTTTGTTCTCAGGATCAGGGCACGAGAATCAACTGGGTTTTGAAGGTCATGGGTTACGAACAATGGAGTTTCGGGCTGAAGAGCCTGAACATACTGCTGAATGGCTTCAGGGAAGTGGCGCAGCCCGTGTGCAAAGAAATGGATGTGATAATTACCTTGCTCGTCTCGCTCTGGGCAGGAGAAAACCTCGAAGCTATCGGTCTTACGTCTACCGCCACTCCTAGCTAGCAGCGCGATCGGGTCGTCTTGTTGCTCAGGAATGTTGAGCCACTGCACAAAATCTTTGTAGTCGGGACGGGAAGGACGTAGAAGGCGGTTGGCAAAAAGAGGAAAAAGTTCGGCAGAATTATAGGTGTGGTGGAACTCAGGGAATGACCAGAGAGGTTGAAAGTTTGCTTTTTCTTTGGCTTCGAGCGCTCCTTGAAGATAGCTAAAGTGGTACAGACCTTCCTCATGAGTAAGTTTCCCGACTGGAAACCAGGTTCGGGAGGTTGGGTCTTGCCAAGCTAGAAATAGGGTTTTCAAGTTAAGTCCTCTTGTAAGCGCAATAGCCTGCTTCTATTAATTTCGAGCATTTGGTACCCGAATTCTAGAGCAACTAGAGAAATTCGGCTATTTGGGATTTGCTGAAGGAGATCTTTCACCTCTTGTAGTGAGATTTTAGCTAATTGGTTGAGCCATATCTTGGCTGATTGGGAGTATTGACGGGCGATCGCTGCAAAGACATCAAACGTCAGCATTGCTCGTCTATCACTCTCCTGCTGGTATAAAGCGGATCTAGACCTTTCAGCGTACTGTTTAACAGTCTGCTGCTGTAGTTTTTCCTGCCGTTTAGCATCCAATAATTCCCGCCCCAGGCAAGAAGCGTGATCATAGGTGGGAGCGAGATGGGGAATTCCCTGAGGTAACTGAACAACAAAACCCCAATTTTCGTGGTGGCGATCGCCATTGCCAACCCAGGCATCGAGTAGCAAATAGCCTATGAAGGTAGAGACAGCTTCGGCAATGCCTGTAGGTGGTCTCCAATTTAGGGGAAGCTGTAGACCAGGGCTTCTAAGTGCTTCAAGGACAATTGTGATGGTATGTTGGGAGAGCCTATAGCCCTGATATCTGGGATAGCTGGATGCAAGACCCGCAAGGATGTCATTACCATGAATGAGGGCTGTGTTTTTTGGAAGGAAACTGGGTGAGATAATTCCGGGTTGCCCTTGCCACGCAGCAAGCTCGTAAGATGCATGAGGCAACCCCAGCAACTGAGCAAGTTCAGCGGCTATCTTTTCTGCCCAGTCTTCGCCTGTATTGGAGCGAGCTTGCTTGAAGAGGCAATTTCCCAAATCTGGGTGATGGAACCAAAATTTGAATTTGGTGCCCATTGCTTCTTCTGCTTCGGCAGCATCTGCTGGAACCTCAAAGATCGGAAATTGGTAGCTCATTCAAATAAGCTACCCTGCATTGGCTCCTCTGAGTCTGCTTTGGATGGTTTAGTTTTGCTTGCTGCCTTTTTTCCTTTGCCCTTTGCCTTCTTCTTATCATGCAAACCCTGGGCAACTTCCTCGGCATACCGCTGATGGTTTAACTCCAACAGCCGATCGAGCACTTCGCGTCTTGCCGTTTCGCTGATGGTGAAGCGATCGCCCTGTTTCGTCTGATGAAAATCGTGCGCTAAGTCGAGGTCTTGCCAACCGTAGGCAGCGGCAACTGCCTGATCCATCTCAACATGCAACTCTCGCAATGTCTGCATATCACTCGCTGTCTCGTTGGCATCATGAAAGCGATTGTAGGTATCTGTATATCCCTGCTGAGAATCAGACATCAATTTTTGTAGCAAAGCTTCAAGCTTAGAAGTAAAAGAAGTTGAGTTTGATAAAAATTCTGTAGGCAGAGGGAAAGTCTGGACAGCATTAGAGATTGACACACTCATAGTTTCACCAAGAGAGCCACTAAATGTGCGGATCCAAACTTCACCAAAGTTAGAGTTTATTAAAGGAACTGTATCTTGCCGTTCCCAGGGCAAGACAAAAAATTTATTTGTAAAAACCCATTGAGATGAAGCTTGAGCAGCTAAGACATATTTAGAAACGACAGGAATTACTATACATTTCTCGTGCTTCTTAATGTGTTCATACAACTCTGGTCTAGGTCTCCATAATTGCCACCAACGTTTAATTAATCCTGGACATGGACGCAAATAATCCTCCGTCCTGACTGAAGAAACAACTTCTTCTAAAAAACGTGCTGTAGTTGAACAAATTGATTTAACTTCCTCAAAAGACAAAGTTTGAGTATCGACAATCCATCTTTCGCACCTCAAAAAACCATGACTTGCCATATCATCAGCAGTAACGTACTGCTTGCAAAATGGACTGTTTGCCCCCAATAGTATGTCTAAATATTTGTCACCTATTCTCAAGATTAAACTCTCACCACGCGTGTTATCAGTGCCTTGCCCTGCCCAAAGGGTATTAGCGAGTTTTTGAGGATTTTTAACAGAACCACCTGTTAGATAAGAATCGATTTGTGCAACAGGTAGATCATCTAAGAGCTTTTCTGCTAATGTTTTAATTTTTGCAAACCATATTATACAAATTCGGACTGTTGCGCTTCCACTCCAAGGCAAACTTGATCGAGCACGAGAGATTGTACCCGTTTCCACAATATTGTTTAATGCTACTTTACGGCTATCTCCTTCCTTGATAGATTCACATCCTATTAAGCCAACATATCCGAATTCAGAAGCTAAATTAAAAGCACGCTGAAAAAAAACAGCACAAAGATCCACTCTTCCAGTCTGATAAATTAGATGATTTACTGCATAGTTATGGAAGTCATTTCCCACAGCGTTCGACCAATATTTATTGCCAAGAAAAGGTGGATTTCCAACGATCGCTGAAAAGCCCTTCGGTGCGTCTTCTTGCAAAAACACTTCAGGAAACTCTAACAGCCAATGAAATGGTTTCCGAGGCGGTTGGTTGGCTGGATTGCCTAGATTCATCATGCGGTTGGTTTTTGCCAGAATCGCGGCGATCTCCCGGTTTCGCTTCTCGGCATCAGCTTCATCCAACGCCTCAATCACCACCTCCGCCAACACCTGAATTTCCTCATCCGTGAGGTCAGAGGTTTTGCCCGCCTGCGCCAATGCCTCCGCCACCAAAAAATCACCCACATGCCTCACATGGGCGATCGCTGCTTCTGCCTCCCGGTTGAGCTGTTCCTTCTTCTGAATATCGGCAATATCCGACACACTAAAGTTTTCTAGCTCCTGCCGTTTGGCGATCGCTCGTTGCACAAAGGGTTTCCAGCGATCGGACACCGTTCTTAGTTGTACCGCTTCTTTTTCAGGATTCAGATGCAAAAACTCGATTTGCTCTGGTCTGGTAATCCCCAACAGCGAATCGCCCCACTTCAGCGCATGATCCACAAACGTAAACGGTCGTCCCTTCGCCAGCGTCACCAACCACAGCGACAGCTTCGCCATCTCGACGGCTAACGGGTTTTTATCAACTCCATAGAGACAGCGATCCGCCACAATGCGTCGTGCTACCGCCAACCGCTCATCAGCATCTTTCGGAATCGGACACTCATCAGGACGCGCCCCTGACAGCGTGCCCTCTGGCGCAATCACCACCTGCCCCGGATGCTCTGCCTCCGCCTGTTGCCATGCTTCCACCAGCTTTCCAGCTAGATAGCGACAGGTTTGCACCAAAAACGCCCCACTGCCCATTGCCATGTCGCAGATCTTCAGTTGCAGCAATGCCGCCGCCGATCGCAATCGCCACGCTTCCTTTGGCTTGCCCTCTGCCACACCCTCATACACCAACGGCTCCAGCGTATACTGCACAATCTCCTCCGTCAGATTGCGCGGCGTGTAGTGCGTCCCAGACTGACGGCGATCGACCCCCTCCGTCATATACACCGCCCCTGCCGGAATCACCACCGGGTAGCCCAGCGTATCCTGCCGAATCAACCCAGCAAAGGGAAGGACGCGATCGAGCAGTGCCGAGTCATTGTTGCAAGCTGATCGCAAACGCTGCTGGTCGCGTGGTTCAAGCTCCGCACTCAAGGCTTTCTTTAAGGCAGAGAGCGATCGCCCCGTCTGCTCCTTCAACCACGCCAGCAAAGCTTCTTCACCCTGCGCCTGGAACCGCTCTAACTCTGCCAGTGCAACCTCTGGTTCCTCATAGCGCGTGCCCACCAACCCCAACACCGTTGAAGTTGCCCGCACCGCCGTATGATCCAGCAAGCCCTCATAGACGTGCCCGATCTGCTCAATATCCAACGCCCGGAACGACAACCGACGCGGCTCTACTCCACCACCCGGCACCCGAATTTGCAGAATTTGTAACGCCTCTAGCAAGTGCAACACAATCCGGTTATTGATCCGCAGCGGGTCAGCCCCCGTTTCCTGCCAATGCGTTCCCTGCCCGCGCCCCTCCAAAAACGGAAAGCGATCGGGGTCAAACAAACTGCCGCCATAGGCTGGAAGCTGCAACGTATCGTGAAAAATGCCGCCATACACTGCCCGAAACGTTGCCAACAACCGACACCAAGCGTCCGATCGTCGCTCCAACACTTCTTCCCCATGCAGATCCGCGTGCGATCGCAACTGCTCCCGCAACGTAGACACCGCATAATGCTGGTCATACATCGGGTCGCCCAACAGCAGCAACCCCCGCTCCTCTGCACAGAAGAGAAACACCAGCCGCATCATCACCGTCAGGGCTGCCTCATAGATCTGAGACTCGGAGATGTCTTTCAGCAAGGCTCCATTTTGATCCTGGTCGAGACGAGCGATCGCCTGCACCAACACCTCCACCGCCCGTCGCACCTGATAGCCCAACTGGTCGGTCACTTCCTGCTGATCCGCCACGCTCTGGGTCAGCAACGCCTCTAGCATCTGGGAGTCCTCCACCCCAAAGAACCGCCGCGCCACCAACAAACTCCGAAACGCCCGCAGCGTCAGATGCTCCTCCACCCACAGGATGCTGTACCAGGAGATGAACCCGGTTGTCTCGCCCTTCGGCGCATTCACCAACATCCAGTGTTCGCCATTCGTCACCAGCCCCAACCGCACATTGCAGGCGTGCAGCAACTCCATCATTCGTGTCGCCGGACTCGCCGCCCACCGCGATCCCTTCAACGGCTTCTCTAAAGCCTGCCCTGATGGCACAAGCTGCACCATTAACCGAGGCTTCCCTACCTCCGCTGCTCCTGCCGGATTCACCACCACCCAATCTGGGCGTAAGGTTTCGTTTTGTTCGGCAACAGCCACACTCAATCCCGGTGGCATTTGCTGCCCACTCCGCAACACCTCCTCTGGTAACTCCAGCGTTTGCTTCAGCACAAACTCCACCCACGCCCGATGAATTGCTAGCTCCGGCTTCAGTCCAAACTGGCTGTCCTGCCATTCTTCGTAGGCCGATCGCAACAGTTTCAAAGGCTCCGGCTCATGGGCATCCAACCCTGCTGGAAACGCCTTGAGCAGCACAGGCAAGCTCAGAAACGGACCCGATGCTTCAACCAGAGAAAGCCATTCAGCGTGATGACGGGCAATAGACATAAGTAAAGGCGGTAATTAGGCGAGACGGCTACGGTAAAGATCGGCATATTCCAGCTTCGTCAAGGCAATCTCCTCACCCTGAAGACGTGGTGCAAGCGTTTGCCAGACTCCAGCATCCTTCACCTGAAAGTCATTCGCTGTCCGGGAGTTTGAAACACTGATAATCCCGTCCTTGTAATGGATTTTGAAAACAGCACGGGGCTGCTGCGCCTGGATTTGTTGCCATGCCTGATTAAACGCTTTGATGTGCTCTGGTGTTTTGGGCGACCAATAGTTCCGTGCCCCAGAGACGTTTGGGACGTAGTGCTCAAACAGAATCGGGTTTTTCATCCAGTGGTGGTAGTAGCCTTCATGTTCTTCGATCGGTGTGCAGTCATACATCTCTGCCGCACCAATAATGGCTGAAACCATTGCTTTAGATTGTGGCTCTCCAAAGTCTTTCCCAGTTGAAACGTGCAGCAGTACAAGACCCCGAAAGCGCGTAGACCAGCTTCGCCCCTCAGATAACTTTTCCCCAGTGGCAATTAAGTAGGCATACGGACCCGCGATGCTCAGTGCGCGAAGCGTATCAGGAAAGCTTGGTTGGATGCCCATAGTGGTTGGTGTAAAAGGTAGACCTCTACAAGGTGCCCAAAAGGCTTCGCACTTCATAGATCTCAATACAAGGCTTTATTTCCCTGTTCAGTGGCACTTGCCACCAGTTTTGGAGAAAAATTAAAGTCGTCCTGCCCTGGGCTAAAGCTTGCGACGACTGGATTGTGGTCACTCAAATCCTCCCACAGGGGTGAAGCCAGTACCTCACAGTGATCCAGATAGCGATACCAGGCAGACGGCACAAAGATGCCATCGCAGTGGTAAGGCGTTGCCTTGTCTTGACTCCAACGCAACGTCTGAGGCAAATTGCGGTTGGGGTTTGCGGCTTGCCAACAGTTCATCAAGCCAAACTCTTTTCGCAGTCGCTCCAGCAACCACAAATCTTGGGTTTTCTGCTTTTCATCAGGGTGCCGCACTCCCACCGTCAGGTTAAAGTCACCCCCAAGAATGAGATCACTGTCATCGGGAAGACTCCCAATCCAGTCGAGTATTTGATTGACTGAGGGTTTATACGGTGCAGGCGCATGGATGCTGAAGATGCGGAGCTTTCGTCCCTGGTTCGCTGACCAGGCAAAGCCCTCCACCTCCACTCCCACAACACACCCGTCAAAGTCCGGCACAGGAATGCGGTTAACGGTGCCCGATCGCACGAATACGGCACTGCCCCACGCATTAGTCCCCACCTTTGCCCACTGCACCTGCTGCTGCTGAGCCTCCCAAAAACGGCTGGTCACGTATTGTTCAGGAGGGCAGGTCTCCTGCACCAGAAAGACGTCTGGGTTTGCCACCTCAAAAAGCTGAGTCCAGTGGACACGCTGGTTGGCTTTGCCGCCACACCGAAGATTATAGGTCGCGATTTTCATAGTTAGGTTTTGTGATGCTTTAGAGCGTCCCAGTACCGCGATTAGAGACCTTCAATCTGAACGTCGATTGCATCCAGATTAGTCTTGTACCTTAATTGAAATTCCTTTGTCTTCAAGTAACAGTTGCAAAGCCCGCTCAGTGTTACCGTGATCCACTAACTCTAAAACCGTTTTTGTCTTTGCATCTCGAATATTGCTCCGATACCAACCTGAAACGCCCAAAATCACCATGCCAACGCCAAGCACTGTATCGTCAAGAGTACCGATAACAGGCAGTACATCAGGAATTAAATCTGTAGGGGATAAGACATACGCTCCACCCAAGAAAGTATTGAAAAATCCCAGTGCATACCCCTCGATATTTCTAGGATCGAAAGTTGCCCATGCAAGACAGAATGCACAGAGGAAAATGAACAACCTGAAAAACATATCAGCATAGCTGGCAACATTAGCCAATGCCTGAGTGATCGAATTTTGATGAAACACACCTAATGGATCCCACCAAGGATTTTGAGGTACCTCCATCACTGGTTTAGGTGGATAAATCCAGTCATGTAACCAAGCATTGTGATCCACTAAAAAGCCCCAAAAGCCAGTTAAGAAATAAACGCTGGCGATTAACAGCAAGATCACGACGAGCGTTTTACCACCGTCATACTGTCTAAACTCAAGGAGTGTGCGGGGAAAACCTGGTAGCTTTCTTAATTCAAAATGTGGTTTTGGACTGGATACCATAGCAAAGTCCTAGCTGCTGGGAGGAAAGTTTACAAGTTTAGAATGCCCATAAGCAAAGCAATTATCAAAGAAGACTTAGTGGCTAATTAACTTTTGGGGAACTAGAAATGTAACCGCTAGAGGGAACAGTCGCGCTGTAGGGTTTGCAAACCGCTTCTGGATCAGACTCGTTTCCTGTTCAATCTCCTGTGGAATTTGCGTTGCCCTGGCTTTGAGACTGTTCATATTCCGCTCAAACTGCTCTCGTTCTGGCGTACTAAAGAGCGTTAATTGCTCCACCTGTGGTTCGTCTAACTCCCTGAGAATGCTTGTTTGCAATTCAGTGAGGATAGCTGTAATGTCCGCCATCTCTTTCTCTGCCCGGTTCTGCAAATCCCGTTGCAGACTGGTGGTTCGTTCACCCTGCCGCACTGTTAGTGCCTGCATCAGTGGCTCGGCGTACTTATCCCACCGCTCCGCCAACTTCTGTTGCATCGCTATGGGCACGGCATCAGCAGACACTGCCCCTAACGCCGCCTGTAGCGGCATCACACCCAAACGGCTAAAGCGTCCTTCCTTCAACACTCCACCTGCCGTAATCACCTCTTCATGAAGTCGTTGCTGGTCGCTACCCAGCAGCACCAGCCGCCCATATGCCACTACTGCCGGAGTCTCTAAACCTGCCTTCGAGGACACCACTCTGGCAGCCACTCGATGCAGTTGCTTTCTGCCTTCTGTAGACCAAACCTCTGCGCGCAGCAGCCGCAAACACATCTGCACCAAACGGTGATTCAGGTGTGCCAGCACCACGTCATCGCGTCCATGTGCGGCATCAGAGTCAAACACGATCGGACGCATTGCTTTAGTGTGAGGATGCTCTAATCCCTCCGCGCAGACAGCCCAGCTACTCTTCAGTGGGGGTAAATGAAAGACTGGACCCTTTACCCCCTCAACCGTTGCAGCGATTAAGGGGGGCTGATCCGCTAACTCCAAGCCAATCCGCACCACCGCTTCGACGTTTTCTGGCGTTAGCCGCAGGTTTTGCCGCGTCTCCTGTAACTGCTCCCGCAGCTTCTCAATTTGCTCTCGCACTTTGCGTTCAAACTTGAGCATCCGCCGCACGGGTGCCGATTCTTGCTCCGCCCTGGTAGTGTCGAGTGTCACCCGTCGCCCTAACATCGCCTCTTCCACCTGGGCTGCAATGACCGGACCGACCTTGCCCAGGTCTTCCCGAATGTTGTTCACCTTGAGCGCTGCCCGCATCAGGAACTCTAGATCCCCATCTAAATCACCAGGACGAATCCCGCTCGTGGCTTGCTCCTGGTAGCCTTTGCCTACAAAGTGATAGATCCGTACTTCAGGCGCTCGCTGCCCATGGCGGTCAATCCGTCCATTGCGCTGCTCCATCCGGTTAGGGTTCCAGGGAATTTCGTAGTGGATCAGCCGCGAACAGAAGTTTTGTAAGTCCAGACCTTCGGAAGCTGCATCAGTCGCCAGCAGAATCCGCACGGGAGACACATTGGGATGGGTTTGAAAGGCTGCTTTCACCGCTTCGCGATCGTCTGACTGCATCCCACCATAAAGTGTCAGCAGGCGTTCGCCCTGCGCCAAACCCTCGGCTGCTAGCAGGTTATAAAGCCATTTCTGCGTGGCTCGGTACTCGGTAAAGATAATCACGCGCTCGTTTGACCACTGCCCTTTAGGACGAATGGTGGCGTTGATCCAGTCGAGCAGTTGGGTTGCCTTAGCATCGGGCTGTCGAGCTGCCCCTTCCGCCCACTGAAGCATGGCTCGCAACAAGCCTTGCTCTTCCGCTGCAAGCGCCCGAAACAGACGGCTAGTGTGGCTGATTGACTCATCTATCACCGCTTCATACACCGCATCATCAGCAAATTCTTCCTCTACCTGCTCTAGTTGTCGCCGCAACAGCCCTTCCGTTGGTTTCGCAGACAGGCTACTGGCTTGACGACGACGCGCGGTCGTTAACGACTCCTGGTGTTGCGTCAGGGTAGTGAGGAATGCCTGCGGGCAGGAAAACAGCCGTTTCTTGAGCAGCTTTAAGACAAACTCAGTCGCGTACTTTTCCAGGTTGTCGTGAGCGCCTTTCGTTCGCAGTTCGGTATACCGCTTCAGGGACGCATGCGCCTCACGTTCTGCCTGGGGATAATCGACTGCGATCGCCGCTAACTTCCGTTCCGGAAACATGGGCGAATCATCCCAATTTTTCATCTCCTGCTTCAAGCGCCGCACCATTACTACTTGCAGTTGGTTGCGATCCGGTTCGACCCCTCTCGCAAAGCGTTGAGCATCCAACAGTTCTAGCAAGGCTGTAAAGCTTTCGGGATAGCCATTGTGAGGGGTGGCAGTGAGAAAAAGCTTGTGCTCAAAGTGCGGCACCAACAGGCGAATAGTCGCGGTACGCTGTGAGTCGATCGCATATTGCCCGCTGCCCGAAGGAGCCACGTTATGGGCTTCATCCACAATCAGCAGATCAAAGCGACGGGGATAAAGCGACTCTCCTTCGGCTGGCAGCACTTCTCGAAACAGCCGCAGGGGGCGATCACGCTTGAGGAAGTCGATCGAGGTAATGAGTCGAGGGAAGTGCACCCAGGGATTCACATGAATGCCCCGTTGCCGCCGCAGTGACTTCATCAACGTACTATCGACAAGCCGAAACTCTAACCCAAACTTATCCCGCATTTGATCGCGCCACTGCACTTGCAACGCAGACGGACAGACAATGAGCATCCGGCGACAGCGATGGCGAATGATTAGTTCTTGGGCGACCAACCCAGCTTCGATCGTTTTCCCCAGCCCCACATCGTCTGCAATCAGCAGATTGACGCGCGGCATCTGAATGGCCCGTACCACTGGGTCAAGCTGGTAATCCTCAATATCAATCCCACTGCGAAAGGGAGCTTGCAGTGTGCGAATATCTGCCGAAGATGCCGCACCCCAGCGCACAGCATCAAGAAAGGCATCCAAGCGCGCCGGATTATCAAAACCAGTGGGTTGAGGTAACTCTACGCGCTCAAATACCTGCGTCCCAGGCTCTAGCTCCCAAATCACCTGCAACTCCTCTCCCAGTCCATCATCCTCAATCGAGGAGAGCAAGACTAGACTTTGGGGTGGTGTCGCTTGGGGTAGGAGAGGACTGGCGGGCAGCGTGGTTTGACGGACAGCTGTTACTACATACTGTCGCTGCCGGACTCTCACCAGTTGTCCCTGCTCTGGCAGGGCTTTTGTGACACTCATAAGAAAATTTTGTCGCTTGCCTCATCGAGTCTGGCACAAGCATCTCCCTTGGTCATCATGCCCATCTGCAGCAATAAAGTACTGCTGCCATCAAGACTGAAAGAGACTGTCTAACAAAGAGTGTTTTTGTACTATGAGAGATACAGCTAAAATTTAATGCCATGGCTGCTCAGGCTTTGAGACGGCGACTTGCTCATGACTCATGCCTTTTGCTTGGTGAGGCATAGCTGCCATAGGAACCTCATGCCGAGATTGAACTGGTAGCGGCTATTGCTTGCGGTTTATCACATGCCCACTTAGATCCAGTCTTACCGCGAGTAACGCACCACTAACACCAGGCAGCGTGGCAACAGCAACTGAATGCTCTACAGCACGAAATAGAGTAGCTCGGTTACTCAGTGTTCATCTGATTCCTTTTCCCATCATCCAAGACTCAACCTGATCGCTTGAGAAACAAGTTAGTCCCAGTATGGCTACCTTCCCAGGGAGAGCAGGACATTGTTTTGGTGTTCTAGCAAACACAAAGTCTGCTAACGGTGGTGCTGCGGCCTTGGCATCACGACAAGTTTGTTGCAGAGCGTCAAGCCGTTGCAGCTTCGCCGCACCAGCACCCAAGAGCAAGTCATGTTTCTGTGCTTGCTCAAGCAGCAGCGCGATCGCGGGTGTCTGAGTGGCAGCTGTGGAGCCAAGCTCGACCAATAGCGGGTCAATGAGCGGTTCATGTTTCGCTCGGTCACTCAACCGTCGCTTGAGTGATGCCACACAACAAAGCCACAAAGTAAAGTAAGCCGCTCGCAGTGCCGAGGCTTTGGCGGCACGCACCGCTTCGGCAAAAAGCGCTCGGTCTTCGTGATGGGACACTTTTTGCTCGTACGAAGCCAAAAGTACATAGAGCTGATCGTCAGTCATGGGTTTAAGCGCTAAAGAAACTTTGCTCGGTAGGGCTCAGGCTGTCTTAAGTCCAGCGTCTCGGGGACTTGAGACAGCGCACTGCAAGCACAAACTCGCTAGACTGTGTCAGCCGCAATAGCTAAGCTGGGAAGGACTATTGGCAAAGGCACGCAACAGACCGATGGGAGCGTGCCACTAGAGCAACCCTGCCGACCCGTACAAGCGTCTGAGCATGGCAAGAATACCTTCGCCATAGTCAACCCCAGCGGACCACCGCCGACTGAGCTGTGCCACTTTAGGAGCCACTCCCCGGGTGATAAAGTGAAAACGTGGATCAACCACTGCTTCCACCAACGGTTCCTCGTTGGCATAGGCTTTCAGGTGCTGAATATGCGCCCGGACCCCCAGACAGACACTCGGAAAGCTAGCCACTTCTCGACTGCCGCCGGTGGAGCCGAGACTGCCAAAATTGTTTTGAGTCGGTTCCAACAAGGCGCTAAAGCTCAAGCAGTTAGTTTCTACCAAAGCTTGAGCAAACGCGACATCAGGATTGACGCCTTCGATCGCGGCTTCGGCTTGATACAGTTGGGCGATGTCGGGGAACTTTTGCAGCCCTGCGGGGTTAACCTGCTGCAGAAACACTTCATAGTCTGAAGGCAGGAGGTAGCCGGGACCCATAATGTCGCCCAAAGCTTCTGGCTTAAAGGACAGTAGCGTCTGCAACAAGGCTGTACGCGTCTCGGCCTCCCAACCAACGAAGACACCGACTTCGCGCAGATCAATCGCACGGATGTAGGTGATGCCCCCGTAGTTGAGCCAGCGCGGTGTCGTCAAACGGGTAAGGTCAAAGGCGCATTGGTCCATCAAATCGGCCGGGACATAAACATTGTCTTCGACCAGGAT
>JBGTJW010000305.1:0-9341 GCA_041744955.1 Stenomitos sp.
TAAAGAAAGCCGATCGCCTGATTCATCAAATTGGGCTGGCGCTCAAGGCAGATCTGGAGCTTAATGGTGACAATGGTTTCTATGCCGATTCATTAGCAACAGCGTTGGCTGCTCATTTGCTCAAGCATTATGCGACCCGTAAGTATGTCTTTCGATCGTATGACGATGGCTTGCCCAAAGACAAACTGAAAGCGGCGATCGATTACATCAATGACCATTTAGGCGACAATCTCTCGCTGACAAAGATGGCGGCGACATTGCACATTAGTCAGTACCATTTCTGTCGGCTGTTCAAACAATCCACTGGCATGAGTCCCCATGCTTACCTGATGCAACAACGGCTCGATCGCGCCAAGCAACTCCTGCGGTTACCCGAACTAACGGTGACACGCATCGCGCTAGACTGCGGCTTTGCCAACCAGAGCCACTTTGCCAAATACTTTCGCCGCTACACCGGAGTGTCACCGACCCAATTTCGCAAACTGTAGCAGAATTTTGTCTGCGATCGCGCCTCTAACGATGCAGATTGAGCCTTCCAACCGCGATCGCCATCGGTTACTCACCCGCGTCTGCTTGTAGCACCTGTGCTGGAGTCAGCTTTAAGTTTGGCAGTGTGGCAGAAAGGAGGCGATCGGTTCCTTTGAAAACAGCTTCCTCATACAAGCCTGCAACCAGCGTTAAAACCGTCATCTGTGCCTGCTGCGGATCGACAATCCAATATTCGGCAATGCTGCGTGCTGCATATTCCGATCGCTTGTAACGGTAGTCTCGCGCTTCATTCGTTGTGCCAGGAGAGACTATTTCGACCACAAGAGCAGGCGGTGGCATATCGGGCATCACCACGCTCCGCTTTGCGCCAGTGAGGGCAGCCGCAAGGTCGTCGGTGAACACCATCAGGTCAGGAATTCGCGTGGTGGTGCGATAACCATTAACCACAATTTCAGTACCACGTCGTAGAAGCCTGGGGTTGACAAATTGACCGATCGCAAAGAGTAGGATCATCGCAATCTCATTGTTTAAGTCGCTTTCAGAGGGCACTTCAGCTAACTCCCCGTTCACTAACTCATAGCGAGTATCGGTTCCATCGTCATACTCCAGATATTCTTCCAGGGTCATGCGGCGCGTGGTAGTCGTCATGGCGATTCTTCCTGAACGAATGCAGCATACTCATAAATTTATCGTATCGCTTTAGAAGTCCATTCTCAGTCTATTCAAGTGATCAACGCTCATTTTAATGACCTTAGCTGAATGGGAACCTTGTCTCGAGCGTTCCATTCAATTAAACAATTTTTCCAGATGTAGCAAGATCGTGTCTGCGATCGCAAGAAAATAATCGACTTCAGTTAGTAATTTTTCTTATGGTGATGGTCAAAACAAGTGAGCTACTTATGAACATCATCAATCGGTTTATGTTCAAAGCCAAGTCTAAGTTTTTACGCCGCTTGTGTCACCTACTTGTGTTGGCTTGTTTAATTGCTATAGCAGCAGTAGCAGTTCAGCCAATTTTAGGAAACCATGCTGATGCTTCTACTAGCAAGCCTTCGACAGAAACTATAAGTGGCAACGTTGCTGCATCGTCAGGTGAGAAAGTTGATGATACTCTTCTAAACTCAACGTCTAAACAGAGTCTTGAAAAGCCAACGTACTTAGCGGGAAACTGGCAAAGTTGGGAGGGTGATTCAACATGGTTCAGAGAAAACTTTTGTAGCAGCAACTATACGGGCTTTTGCGAGACAAATAAGCCATCGGCTTTCTCAGGAGATCGCAAATCAGGAACGCTAAAAATTACTGGAATGGCAGCAGGGTTTGATACACAAGCGCGCATTGTGATCCGGCTTCGGAAATGCAAGTTTACGAGTTGCGCCTGGAGGACTCGTGTTGATGAAATACTGCAACCTCGGACGCTCAAAACATGGACTTACAGAGATGGCGTTTCGCGCACTGCTAGAATCGATCCGGTTGGTGGCGAAGCAAGAGTACATCTAGCGGTAGCTACTGCTGATGCTCAGTCTTCACCTAGTTCAGGTCAATCTCCTTATCAATCGTTTAACTTCTGTGTGACAGAGAGCTTTAACGATGGTACGGCGAGAAGCTTTTATACCCGTTCTGTTTGGGCAAACAACTATGATGAGGCGCAGCAAAAGCTTTATCAAGAATTAGGCTATGCAGGCGCTGGCATGTCTCGGAATGTCCGTCGCGGTGCTTGTTAATAGGCATAGCGCTCTCGGTTCTCCCGGAAGCTAATTACAGTCCTCTCGATATATGGAGTGTTAGATGTTTAGCTTTAATTCGCTTCGCAAAAAATTAAGATGCAGGATGGGTAAGCTAATAGCCTTTCTTCTACTTACTGTTGTTACTGTCTTCGCTCTTCTCATGATGAGCAGTTCTTCTTCAATAGCTCAGTTTTCTCAACTCGATCAGCACAAGAGTTTTGCTGGCGAAAGAGGTAAACAACTAGTGGCTCAGTTACCGTTACCCGCCGATCACTTATTGATAGGTGCTGTTACCTCTGAACCTAGACCCCAAAGCGGGCAGAAGAATCGATCGAGTGGAAATTTCAATGTACAAGCTCCTGCTAATAGAATATATTGGGCAGTCCTTGAAGGTAACTCTCCAAGTCCCAATGTCCGTTTCAACATAATGTGGGATCGTTCAGGACGCAAAGATCCTGTCCTTACAAGGGGACTACGTAATGGCAGCATAACTGAAGGTAACAATGCTTTTTTCCGGCGCTCCATCTACATCGCAAATCCAAGTGGAGTTAGGAGTAACTTCCAGGTTAGAGCCTATAGGTATGGTCAATAAAATTAATGCGGCATCCTGCGATCGCTTTTTGAAAAGTTGCATTGAGCGATCGCACCTGCTTTGGCTATCAGCAGCGATCGCTCTACGCCTATTGACTATTATGAGAAGGGCGATCGATGAAAAAGTTAGCCCACGGGCGATCTTTGGGGTACTCATAGCCCTCATTGGCATCTGGCTGCTCTTTAGTTGGAAATAGGGCGATAGGGAAGCGAGAGGGATGCTGAAGCGTGGATTTTTTATCGCACTTCCTATACACATTCCCGTCTCTTTGGAAAGATCCGTAAGCGATTCCTAGCCATTTCCGAAATCTTTCGTTATATTAGTTTACAGAGTTTAACGAAGCTTCACTGGTGGTTTTGCCACTTCCCCTGATAGCGCTAGTTCGTTGATCCGTAACCTTTGTCAATCTAAAGTAATTGGAGCAATAACCATGACTAACGCCACAAAAGTGACCACGCCTGTTGTTGTAGAAACCGATCGCAACGCCTGGAAGTTTGGCTTTACTCCCCAAGCAGAACTATGGAACGGTCGCCTTGCCATGATCGGCTTCTCGGCTGTTCTATTGATTGAACTCTACTCTGGTCAAGGTGTTCTACATTTCTGGGGTCTACTGTAAGCCTGTTGAATGCTTCAGTTTCTGGGTTAGTCTAAGTGGCTAATCATCGGTAATCAATAATCTCCCTTCCTGGCTGCTGTTTTGACCAATGTATTAAGTCAAAACGGCAGCTATTGCTTTTTCATCAGCTTTTTCATAGTGGCTACCCTCCTAAAAGAGGCATTCATATACTTGAAACACTAAACGACTGACCCTCATCCCCTAGCCCTTCTCCTTTAGGAGAAGGAGGACAAATCAAAGTCGCTCTCCCGCTCTGGGAGAGGGAATTAGGGTGAGGGTGAGTCTTGGTGAGGTAAGTATATAAATACCGTACATTGCCTTGGAGTCAGTCTCTCAAGAGCCGATGCAGAGACGATCGCTCATGAGTCTGATGTATCGACATAGCCTTGGATGCTTTCAGGATCATACTGTCGCAGAATAGTGGTTGCCTGACGGGTGAGGGCTTCTGAACCTTTGACCACAAGCAGATATTTGCCTGCGTTGAGGCGATTGCGGTAGGGCAGGGCATCGCCACTACCTGAGATCAACCCAACACCGCCACCAACAAAGATGCTTCCTAACCCACCTGATGCTGCACCCAGCAAGCCACCAAGGACGTGGCTACCAAATTCCCCCGCCCACGGGAATGTGTCGATTTTGGTAATGAGGTTAAAAACATAGCCAGCCGCAAAACCAAAGGGCACGAGCCAAATTGCCAGTAGCTTCACTTGCTTACTTGCCTGCTCATTGGGGTCAAGCAACCCATATTCATCAGCACTTTTATAGCCCTTACCCAAAATGGCGATCTTGGTCATCGGTAAACCCTGGCTTTCTAGGGCTGAGTAAGCTTCTTCTGCCTTAATGCGATCGCTCAAAACGGCAACGAGATAATTCATGAGAGTCAGTAAACGGACACAATGGAACTGAACATAATCATGGCTGACCGCTAACGGCTGCCACGATCGAATTAAAAAAAACAAGCGGTTTCAGCAGCGCAAGCCTCAAAATGGCGTACGCTAGATGGTCTGCTTCGTTAGCCATCTTCATCTTAAGTGAGTAAGGTGAATATCTTCTTCTTCCTTCTTACTGAGTCTTTGGAGATGGTGGCTAAGTCCAAAAGTACCTGTTGTTCTACAGCGCTCTGCGTCTAATCCTGGCTGTTTGCTATGCCTAAAGTTCTTGTTTCTGACCCAATCGATCAGGTAGGGATCGACATTCTCTCCCAGGTGGCTCAGGTTGACGTAAAAACGGATTTGTCGCCTGATGACCTGATCCGCATCATTCCTGACTACGATGCGTTGATGATTCGCTCTGGCACTCGCGTGACTCAGGCGGTCATTGAGGCGGGCAATCAACTTAAAATTATTGGACGGGCGGGCGTTGGCGTTGACAATGTAGACGTGTTAGCAGCGACGCGCAAAGGCATCGTGGTTGTGAATTCGCCCGAAGGGAACACGATCGCTGCTGCCGAGCATACGTTAGCCATGATGATGGCAATGTCGCGTTATATTCCCGCTGCAAACCAGTCTGTGAAAGCCGACAAGTGGGATCGCAAGCATTTCACAGGCGTTGAAGTTTACAAGAAAACGTTGGGGATCGTGGGGCTGGGCAAGATTGGTGCCCATGTTGCGACCGTCGCCCGTGCAATGGGCATGAAGCTGCTGGCATACGATCCTTTCATTTCCCACGAACGGGCAGAGCAGTTGGGTTGCCGCATTGTTGAGATGGATGTGCTGCTGCAACAGGCAGACTACATCACGCTACACATTCCCAAAACAGCGGAAACCACTCATTTGATCAATGCAGCGGCGATCGCGCGGATGAAACCGACTGCACGCATTATCAACTGCGCCCGTGGTGGCATCATCGACGAAGCCGCACTGGCAGAGGCGTTGCAACAGGGCAAAATTGCTGGGGCGGCGCTGGATGTGTACGAGCAGGAGCCGTTAGGTGAATCACCCTTGCGATCGCTCGGTAAGGAAATGGTGATGACACCGCATTTGGGCGCTTCGACGGAAGAAGCACAGGCGAATGTGGCGATCGATGTCGCCGAGCAAATCCGCGATGTGCTGCTGGGCTTGCCCGCGCGATCGGCAGTCAACATTCCCGGACTGCGCCCCGACTTGCTGGAGCAACTACGCCCCTACTTGCAACTGGCAGAAACATTGGGCAATTTGGTCGCGCAACTGGCAGGTGGACGGGTCGAATCGCTCACGGTGCGCCTGCAAGGAGAACTGGCAACTAATCAAAGTCAGCCGATCGTAGTAGCGGCGCTTAAAGGGTTGTTGTCTCACGCCCTGCAAGAACGGGTCAACTACGTCAACGCCAGCCTGGAAGCCAAAGAGCGTGGTATTCGCGTCATTGAAACCCGCGATGCGTCCATCAAGGATTATACGGGATCGCTCCATCTGTCTGCTAAGGGTTCACTAGGCGAACACTCCGTTACAGGTGCCTTGTTGGGCGATTCAGAAATTCGCATTACCAGTGTGGATGAGTTTCCAGTTAACGTGCCGCCGAACCGCTATATGCTGTTTACCCTGCACCGCGATATGCCGGGAATTATTGGCAAAATTGGCTCTCTTCTAGGTAGCTTTAATGTCAATATTGCCAGTATGCAAGTGGGACGCAAGATCGTACGCGGCGATGCCGTCATGGTGTTAAGCATTGATGACCCGCTGCCTGACGATATCCTGGCTGAGATTTTGAAGGTGCCAGGGATTCGGGATGCTTATACGGTAACGTTATAGCCATTAGCCGTCAGCGAACAGCCGTTAGCCATTTGTAGGACTTACGCAAAGATCCCCGACTTCTACGATGGGGCTAGGCTTTATCGCTGAGTTTCAGCCAGAAGTCGGGGATCTAAACACCTTACGCGTAAGTCCTAATTTTTATATGCGGTATGGGCGACGAGAAAAATATGGCAATAAAGCTAATCGCTGACCACTCTTATGGCAAATAGCTGGTGGAACATTCAAATTCTTTGCGACACTGACCTGGAAGAAACGATCTTTTGGCGGCTAGAGCTGTTTGGCTGTCGCGGCTCGTCCAGCGAAGTGAAGGGGCATTCCTGTCTGATTGGTGCGTATTTGCCACAAGAGCAAGCGCAACTTCTTGATCTGGCAGCCTTAGCTCTGGCGTTGCGGCAAGACGCGCTGTGCATTGGGTTGCCGATTCCAGCAGTCCAGTGGGATCTCATTGACGAAGAAGATTGGTCAAGCACCTGGAAAGAACATTGGCAACCGCAAGAAATTGGCGATCGCTTCCTCATTAATCCTGCCTGGTTGCCCGTGCCAGAGCAATCCGATCGCATCGTTCTCAAACTTGAGCCAGGGGTTGCCTTTGGTACTGGGGATCATGCGACGACGCAGCTCTGCTTGGAATCGCTCGAAATGCGTCTGGGCGGCGATGTCAACGATCTAGTCATTGCCGATATTGGCTGTGGCTCTGGCATTTTGTCGATCGGTGCCATGTTGCTGGGTGCAAAGCAGGGCTATGCTGTCGATACCGATCCGCTTGCGGTTAAAGCCGCACGAGAGAGCCGCGATCTCAACGGGCTTGCAGCAGAACGTTTATTGATCGAAGAAGGCAGTGTCGATCGCGTTGCCGAACTCATCCACACACCAGTAGACGGCATTGTCTGCAATATTCTCGCCGAGGTGATTATTGACCTGATTCCGCAGATGACCGCGATCGTTCATCCCCATACCTGGGGTATCTTTAGCGGCATTTTGCTCGATCAAGCAAAACCTGTTGCGGATACCCTCGAAGAAAATGGCTGGGTGGTCGCCGCTCTCTGGAAGCGTCAGGACTGGTGCTGCATGAACGTGCGACGAACGTAAGAGCAAGGCTAAAGAATGAGGGCTATTTGTCCATGATGGGCAGTTTATAGCAATGGACGAATACTGCCATAGAAGCGATGCTAGCGATCGCTGTAGTGATAGCGACCTTGCAAAAACTCAATGCGATCGTCAGTGACTGGAGAGACAATACGGTCTTTATCAGTTAGCCGACGCGACCAAACGTTGCCGTCCTGATATTTCAAGCGTTCCGGCTTCCCAGTCCCTGCAAACGGGGTACGTTCAATTTCTTCAACCAGGGCTAACAAGCGAAGAGACATTTTTCGGTTCGTTTCAACCCAGTACGTTAAGTCTTCTAAAAACCGAATGTCAAAGACAAGAATACGTCTGAGCGTATTATTTTCAAGCAGCTCAGGCTGTGAGGTCTGTTCGGGCAGTTGATCATCAGGCTGTGAGCTTTTCTTCTTCGACAAGTCCAAACTCCTGGCGCAGTGACTCTACTGTAAGAGGCACATTCTCTCCTGCTTTCGCCCGCTCTAAGGCATCCAACAGACGGGCAGCGTTTTCATGAGACTGAAACAAATAGACGGTTTCCATTAAACTCTCCAGTGCCGCTGTCGGTATGACTGAGATACCCTCAGACCCCTCACGCACAATCTGGATTGGCTCTTGCTCTGAGAGCGCTCTGTCATAGACTTGTTTGAAGTTGTCACAAGCTTCAGCATAGGAGATTTGCTTCGGCATGATTACCTCCTAAATTCTTACGTCTATTGTATGCGATTGTCTTACTTAAGCGATTGGCAAACGCGATCGCCCTTCCCCAGCCAGCAGACGTATGGCGATCGCCGAAGCACCAAGGATAGAACATCGATCGCGCCTTTGCGTTCAAACCACAGGGAGCGATCGTGTACATTGCTTCGGCAAGGCACAAACCGCCAAACAGACGACTTTCTCGATCGCTAACCCTTGAAATTTTCTATCATCGTCTTTACAGTGTCATCAAGGTGAAAACTTGTGAGGATGTCTGATGACTGCTCTACTCAAGGATTTCGAGCAACCCGTTCCTGAAAGTGTGCCTGGAAAACCACGCTATGTTCCCCAGAATCAGCGCCGTATTCTTTGCGTGTTTCCCAAGTACAGCCCTTCTTTTGGGACGTTTAACAATGCCTACCCGTTGCTGGGTCGTGTGAAGGCGTTTATGCCGCCGCAGGGCATTCTGGTGGTGGCAGCCTACTTGCCTAAAGAGTGGGACGTGCGGTTTGTTGACGAGAATATCCGGTCAGCGAAACCGGCTGATTATCGCTGGGCAGATGCGGTGATTGTGAGTGGGATGCACATTCAACGATCGCAGATCAATCAGATCAACGCGATGGCACACCGCTATGGCAAGCTGACCGCGATCGGAGGGCCTTCGGTTTCGGGCTGTCCAGACTACTATCCTACTTTTGACCTGCTGCATTTAGGCGAACTAGGCGATGCGACTGATCGCATGATTGAGTACATGGACTTGCACACCGATCGTCCGTCTCAGCAAATTCGCTTTGAAACCACTGAGCGACTGCCGCTCAACGAATTTCCCATTCCTGCCTATCACCTGGTTAATCTAGATAAATATTTCATCGGCAACGTGCAGTATTCTAGCGGGTGCCCCTACCGCTGCGAGTTTTGTGACATTCCTGAACTGTATGGGCGCAATCCTCGGCTAAAAGAACCCGAACAGATTGTGGCAGAACTGGACGCAATGCTGGCTTCGGGCGGATTGAGAGCCGTGTATTTTGTCGATGACAATTTTGTAGGCGATCGTCGTGCTGCCCTCAAGCTACTGCCACATTTGATCGACTGGCAAAAGCGCAACGGCTACCCCATTCAGTTTGCCTGCGAAGCGACGCTGAACCTGGCGCAGAACAAAGAACTGCTGGCAATGATGCGCGAAGCCTACTTCTGCACAGTCTTCTGTGGCATTGAAACGCCTGAAACGGATGCGCTGAAGTCCATCTCAAAGCAGCAAAACCTGATGGGCGGGATGTCCATTCTAGAAGCGATTAAAACGCTTAACAGCTACGGCATGGAAGTTGTATCCGGCATCATCATTGGGCTGGATACCGATACACCAGATACGGGCGATCGCATTCTAGAATTCATTC
>JBGTJW010000306.1:0-22282 GCA_041744955.1 Stenomitos sp.
CTGCTGTCGTCTGGCTTAATTGATGACACGCTCTAGGCTTTTTCATTGCTGCTTAAACCACATGAAATTCTTTTAGCGCAGGTAGAAAATTCGCGTTTTCGTGGCTAGAGCGGCTGAGCTTGATGAGTGCAAAGCGCTGGACAGGGGTAAGTGCTGCCCACTGGTCGATCGCGATCGCGGCACCATTTTCCTGCGCTTTTTCCTGCACGCTGGTTGGAATTGTGGACTCATCCAGCCATGCGGGTGCCGGATCGATCGCCAGGTCGGTTGCCACGGTATCGGTCCGCTCTTGAATCAGCCTCTGCAAAAAATGGCGATAGGCTTGCACTTCGGCTTCAGTGTGGCAGGGCAAAGCAATCAGCGATTGACGATCGTCCTGGTTAAATTGATTCCACTGTGTCAGTTTGAGCTTCACACCGCAGGTATCGAGCTTAAGGCGCACCTGCATTGGCACACAGCGGAGCGATGCCACAAAATCGGCTTCAAATTGAAAAAACTGAGTCATTCGTCATCACCAACGTCGTACACCTTCTACCCTACACTCCAGCTCGTCTGCCCCTCTCAATTATCAGAGTCCTGTCGTGAACGACGGCTCACACCGCGCACCAGCCAATAGCTGATTGCCAGCGACAGCACAGTGACTGCCAGCGCGATCAAGTCTAAACCAGCGATCTTCTGCAAATCCAGGATGATGATTTTTCTAGAGACTGCCACCAGCGATGTCGCAATCACTAACTCAACCTGAATGGCATGGTGTTTCAGGTAGGCTGTAATGTTTTCGAGAATCTCCAGCGCAATGAGCACGTTGAGAAATAGACCAAAAATGGTGAAAAGTGCCGTGCTAAGGCGACCGTAGGGTTCAGTCGTAAAAACATCTGTAACCAGAAAAAGCAGGAGATCGTAAACTGCCAGCAGGATCACAAAGATCATGGCGATCGACAGCACTTTTGAGATCAACCCTTCAAAGCCTCGCAGCATCTTTGAAAAGCTCTGATCGCTGAAAATCTGATGTAGTAAGTGAAGGAGCCGTCGCCAAAATCGCATTGCTTGCCTGTCAGTCTTGATGGTGTGAGGATACCTGATGAGGCAGTTGCGACGCAAATGATTCATCACCTCTGTAACGGTATCCTGTGACAACCACTAGTTACGATAGAGGACTTTGAATGCGATCGCTAAAGAGTCATAGTAGCGATCGTGGTCAGCTAAAGGTCAGCCAAACTATACCGTTCGGTCAAGATGTAAAGTAATCTAAACCTGAACACCGCATCGTTTGACATCGGGGATAAGTGATAGCAATGACAAGTCTAAGTGAACTGCTGGAGCCGATCGCTGCCTGGTTTCGGAGTCTGGGCATTCCAGCACCCATCATCCACTGGGGACATCCCGCCATGATGGGTATTGTGATCTTCGTCATGGGCAGCTATGTCGCCTATGCAGGGTGGCGCGGACGGCTTGCTGCCGACAAAGAAGTAGCTGCCAAAAATCGTGCCGACCATCGCAAACTAGCGCCCCTGATGTTTTTGTTTCTGGCGTTAGGCTACACAGGCGGCGTGTTGTCGCTGGTCATGCAGCAAAAGCCCATTCTCGAAAGCCCTCACTTTTGGACAGGCACGGCGGCGATCGGTCTACTGGCAACCAATAGCAGTCTCTCGCTGGCTGGCTTCTGGGGCGACAAGTCTGGCTTGCGGATGCTTCATGCTTATCTGGGCACGGTGGCGATCGGCTTGTTGGTTGTGCATACCGCACTGGGCATCAAGCTGGGGCTGTCACTCTAGCACGCGCTTCTAACAACATTCACCATCATTCCCAGGCTTCTAGTTCTGTAGACCAATAGTTCATCAAGGTCGAAATTTGGGAGCGACGGGCTTCAAACGTGGCGGCAATCCAGATAAACGCGATGCCTAGAACGATGCCCATTGACCATAGCGGCAACGATTCGCTGGCAAACCGTGCGACTTGTCGGAGCACCTGGATCATAAAAACAGCCGTGCCGACGAAGAGAAAAGCCCGGATGCGGAGTCGCAAGCCAGCCAAAATAAACCCAAGCGCGATCGCACTGCTGAGAATGCCTGGTAAGAGCGGTGGCGCACCCACAATGCCCACTTCTGCCTGATAAAACGCTGTCAGGCAAACCAGCGCCGTTGCCAAACTTCGGAGCAAATGCCGTCTTTCGCGTTCGTTGGGCGATCGCAATGCTGGATCAATCTGCGTCACGTACAGCAATGAGGCGCTGAACACTGCCGCGTACCAGAGTAACTCTGTTGCGCCAACCTGGTCAAGCCAGCGCAAAAGCGCCCAATCTGCCAGCAGCACACCGATGTAGCTCAAGCGCACCTGTCGCGTTGCTTTTGCCAACCAGGCGTAAAACGCGGCGGCAATCAACAAGCCCTGAATGGTAATCGTTCCAGCCGTCAAGAGCGACACAGCAACAGGCAAAAGCGCCATCGATCGTCGCCACGGTTCACGCTGCCAACCCCAACGTTGCCAGGGAAGCTTGTACAGCCCGAACGCTACAACCGCCGCGATCGCCCCTCCCCATGCCAGCAGTACCGACTCAGGCAGCAACTGATAGAGCAGGTACGCAAGAGCCGCGATCGCCTCGAAAATGCCTGCGTAAGTCCAGGTAAGGAGTGAAGGGGTGGAAGGGTGATGGGGTGAAGGAGTCAAGGAGTGAAGGAGGCTTCCTGCCTCATCAACGCTTGCTTCACGGACGGATTGAATACCGTTCTCCCCTCTCTCCTCTCCCCTCCCTCCTCTCTCCTCTCCCCTCTCTCCTCTCCCCTCTCTCCCCTCCCCCTGCCACCGCTCATTACCCATCATCAGCGCATAGGCTGCCAACGTTGCCGTAACGCCAATCCATAGCCATACACCGGAAGCACTGAGCGCACTGGCAATGGCTGTGGGTAGAAGTGCGCTACCAAAGCCCCAATGCAAATGCGCGATCGCCGCGACTTCTTGAGCCGTCAGACGGAGGTAGGGAATGAGCCACCGTTGCAGCAGCCGATTGGCGATCGCGATCGCGGCGGCTAGACCGGCAAGCAACACAATGCCATCGCCAGCCCGTCCTCCCTCTGCTTGCAAAAGCTGGTAAATCAGCAGTTCGTACGCGGCGATCGAACTAACGAAGAGCGATAGATACACCAATGGTCTAAAGGGTTGTCGTCGCCCCACACCAATGCCTACCAGTGCGGCTGCCAGCGTGAAAAGCCCCGCTGTAGCAGTGAAAGAGCGGTGTTGGATCAGCAAACCAAAGAACGCATAGAGGAGGGGGATGACGTGCCAGCTAGAAAAAGGTGGAGGGGTGATGGAGTGGAGGGGTGATGGAGTGGAGGGGTGAGAGGGTGAAGGAGTGGAGAGGTGAGGGTGTGGAGAGGTGGAGAGGTGGAGGGGTGAAGGAGTGGAAGTAGCGGAGGGCTGACTGCTGATCGCTGACCGCTGAGTTAATTCTGCCCCTGGAACACCTCGGTGAACGAGCCACCAATCCCCTAGCAGTTGCGTTCCCAGTCCCAGTGCCAGGTTCGCGATCGCAACAGCATCCAATGCTTTCCCAGTGAGCGCCAAGCTACCTGTAACCACAAGCTCCAGGCTCCAGGCGATCGCATAGAAGCCAGCATTCTGAGGTTGCCTCCAGGTGCGGTAGCCTGTTGCCCCTAGCAGCAGCACAGCGACAGAGAGGTACTGCCAATCAGGCGCTTCGAGTCCACCGTAAATGACTAAATGACAGAGCGTGAGCAAGAGCAAGGTTGCCACTGTCACCGCGATCGCCCATCGGTCAGTTGCCTTGCGATAAAGGGTTGCCAGGACGGTCGTGCGGCGCTGCAACCAACCCCACAAAAGCCAGAGGAGGAGAACGGCGATCGCCAGCAGGTTAACGCTTAACTCGATCGTAAGCTGATCCGTCAAGGCTTCATCGATCGCAACGGCAGCAAACGCCAACCCAAAGCCAACCGTAACCACTGCTACTGCCAACTGCCGTAGTTGATGCGTATTGATCAACAGCAGTACGGTTGCTGTTCCCAGACCGATCAGCCGTTCTGGAGCCGAATCAAACAGGAGCACCTGCACCAGAAAGAGTGCCATAACGCTAAACCCGCTGGCAAGCTGCCGCTGTGCCAACCCTCTGCGACTACCCAGTACAGTCAGCGCGATCGGCGTGCTTAACCACATTAGTCCCCCTGTCATGCCATCGGACAAGAAGGCATCTCGCAACAGCAGGTAACTGCTAACTGAAAATACAAGTCCCAGGTGCCAGGTGCTTTGCTGCCAGATCTGCACGGCGGTAAGGGGCTGCGGCACAGGGGAGGGAGCATCGGTCGTCGGGTGTCGGGTGGCAGGTGGCGATGGCAGGATAGCGCTAAACCCCCATTCCGCAACCATGCCAATGAGCAACAGACCTGCCCAGAGATTCAGACTCAGGTTTGGGAAGCATACGTGAATAAGAGCGGCGATCGCTGCCACACCAGTAGCATGGGTCAGGTAAACCAGGGGTAATTCAAGACGGGTGCGTCCTCGCAAAACGCTGATGAGCGTGAGAGTCGATAGCGCTAAGTTGAGCGATCGTGTCAGTCCATTGCCAAAGCTCACTGCTGCCAGGGCAACACCCAAGATCAGCGCCAGCAATTCTGTCTGTTGTGCTAAAGCGGGTTGTTGCCAGCGACGGAGCCGAAACGCCAGCCAAACGGTTAGCACTAGATAGGGAAAAAAACCTAGACCCATCAGTGCGATCGGCATCGCCTCTGATCCGGCGAAACGGACGCTCGTGGCAATGAGGCGCTGCTGCCAGTCGGGTGCAATAACGCGCCACAGCAGCCAAACCGTTTGCAGTCCCACTAGCCAGCCTGCGGTCAAATATTGCACCTGCCCGGATCGCCAGAGTCGATCGCCCAGTAGCCATAGGCTCAAACCACTAATCGCGATCGCCTGCCAGGGTGGTGTCACGGTCACTGCGATCAACCAGCCTGCCAGCAGTAGCCCAGTGCCACCGCGTTGCCAGCCAAGGCGACTCGCATCCCGTCGCCCCAGCCAGCACAGTAACCAGCCACAAATGCCGATCGCCAATCCCAAACGGTCGATCGGCACTCCTGCTGCAAAAACGGCACGACCCAGCAGTAGCAGTGTGGCGATCGCGATCGTGATTGTGGAGAGGGTGAGGGAGGAAGAGGGGGTAGGAGTGGAAGAGTGAAGGGGTGATGGAGTGGTTAAGGACTCCAGTTCTTCCGGTGTTTGAGTTTCTCTACCATCAGAACTGTCAGATAGAGAACTGTCAGATATTGCTGCTGGCTCTAAGTCCCGCTCACGTTCGGCTGAGCGCTGTTCGGCTGAGCGCTCCCGTCGAAGCTCGCCTCCCGCCTCCCGCTCTTGATAAACCAGTGCGATCGTCGCCCCGATCGTCCCCACATACGTTGCTACGAGCGGAAAACCTGTCCACCCCCAGCCCCAATGCAGCCAACTGAGCGCGATCGCGACCCCCAGCGGTAGCCATCCTCGAAGCCCAGAGTCCAAAGCGCGGCTCTCTCCGTCCGATCGCAGCAGTTGCACCGTAATGCCTGTTAGCACCAACGCTGCGATCGCTGCAACTACCCAACCCAGACCGCTCTGCCACAAGCGGAACCCATCTATCGTCCAAAAGTTGACTGGAATGATCAGCAGTGTCGCGACCTGGAGCATCCGTGCGGTCAAACGCAGATTCGGTTGTCGCCCTGTCCAAACACTCGCTGCCCAAAAAGCCAGCGTATAGGCAAACAAAAGCCCGTATTGTGCGACTGGAGAGAAGTTGCGCCATTGGGTTGCTGCCAGCACTCCTGATGACACCACCACCATAAAAACGCCCAGGAACAGCAGCCAGACGACGCTGACCTCTGCCATAAACGACTGGATGCTGCGTGCGACGACGTTGAGCGATCGCTTTGCCGCACTTGCCCCCACTGGATCGGGTACTGCTTCCGTCGCAAAGTCATTGGCGATGACCAGCGCCTTATCGTCCGATCGCACTGCAACCGACTCGGACAGTAGACAGGTGAGATGATCCTCGCAAAGCTGTCGCACCGTTTCATCCGATAGCAGCCCCAAACGCAGCCACACGTCTAACCCTTCCAGAATGGCTGGATGCGTCGAGCGAACAACCAACTCAAAAATAATCGGGCGATCGAGGGGAGAAGCCATTTTCGTTTTTAAGGTTGCACAGACTAAGTCTGCCTGAAATGACTTTAAGATCAAAACCAACTGTCATCTTACTTTGCATAAAGAATGATGCTTCGATTCTGGTTACAGGTTCTACAGACAGCTTGAATCTAGTTAGTTAAGATGATGGATTGACCAGCGGAAGCTTACAAATGGTTGGCGTGCGATCGCTTGGACTGCCATGAATCAAGCCTTCAGATTACTTGGATACGCTGCTCTAAAAGTGTTTGTATAGCTGTTGCCACAAAACTTAGGACATTGGGATCAAAGGGGGTGTGGGGGCTTCGCCCCCAGCCAGGGGCTCTACCCCTGCACCCCGTCCTAACCAGTATGGCTACGGCTATATTTGTCGAAATATCAAAAAAATCAGGGGTTCCTAGACGTTATGACTACTGCCGCGATCGACCTTAACCGCTACTTGCATCAAAAAAAGCCGCTATGGAATACGCTGGCGATCGCTTATACGCTGGTGGGCTATGTGGGCGGTATCGCGCTGTTTCTACTGCCAAACGGCTGGCTAAATGCTGTGGGAGTCGTCTTTTTGACCCACAGCTTGCTTTGTTCGGCATATCTGGCGCACGACTTTATGCACAGCGCCATTTTTGAAAGCAAGGCGTGGAATGTGGCGTTTGGCAACCTGATGCTCTGGCTCAATGGTGGTTGCTATGCCCGTTTTGAGGACTTGGCGCGGCTGCATATTGCCCACCACGTCAATCGAGTTGATTTTTGCCGCTTTGACCTGGTGACGTTTTTGCAAGCAATGCCTGCGCCCGTGCGATCGCTACTGCTGGCGTTGGAATGGCTCTACTTTCCCGCACTAGCCTTTTTGCTGCGTCTCCGCTCGATCGTGGCACCGTTTTGGGACGAGGAGCGCCAAGAGGAGCGCTGGCGGAACACTTTCACGTTGCTGATCCGGGGTGGACTGTTCGCACTGTTGGCGATCGTGTCACCCAGAGCGCTGCTGCTCTACTTTTTTGCATATATTGGGATGCTAACGGTACTGCGGTTTGTCGATGCCTTTCAGCATACCTATGAGGTGTTTCCCGTCGGCAGCGAGATCCCCAAGCGCGATCGTGCCCACGAACAGGCGAATACCTTCTCAAACGTGGTGTCGTTGCGCCATCGGTGGCTCAATTTACTCTTGCTCAACTTTGGCTACCACAACGCTCACCATGAGTTGATGAAGTGCCCCTGGTACAGTCTGCCTGACCTCGATCGTACCTTGTTTAACGGTGACGAAGTGCAGTACATCACCTTGCCTGCTTTATTGGGTAACTATCATCGCTACCGCCTTTCGCGCCTCTACTCTGGACAAGGACATGGTGTGAACGAGCAGGGTGAGCAAAGCCTGGAAACATTCTATGGTGCGATCGAGGTATCCTTTCTGGTGTTGCCTGCTTAGGTGCATTTGTGACCCAGTCTAAGGTTCGGGCATTTTTGCCAGGTGTTGGCTTTGGCATTGCTACAGCACTTCTGTTTGGTGGCACTGCGCCTCTGGCAAAGCTGTTTCTCAACACTGTGCAGCCGTGGATGCTGGCAGGTCTGCTCTTTTTGGGCGGTGGGTTGGGGCTGTTGCCCATTTATGTGGTTCGCAGTTACCTCCTTCGCCAGCAGGCTGTCAAGCCCGATCGCGTGCAGCAACGCGACTGGGGCTGGCTGGCAGCTTCCATCTTGACGGGTGGTGTCATTGCACCGGTGCTGCTCACGTTTGGCTTAGTGCAGACAACGGCAGCGGCAGCCTCTTTGCTGCTGAACTTTGAATGTGTCTTCACAGCAGTACTGGCATGGACGTTATTTGGGGAGCGCTGGCAGTGGCAGGTTTTTCTCGGCATCATGGCGATCGTGGCGGGAGGCATTGTGCTGGCTCGTGCCGAGCAGTCAGGAGTCGGGATGACCTGGGGCGCACTGCTGATTCTGGGAACCTGCTTTCACTGGGCGCTGGATAGCAATTTCACTAGCAAAGTCGCGACAAAAGATCCCATTCAGGTCGCCATGCTGAAAGCGGGTCTTGCTGGCAGCGTGAATGTGGCGATCGCCCTGTTATGGGGGCAACCGCTACCAGATCTACCGATCCTGTGTAGCGTTTTAGCCGTTGGCTTCCTTACCAGTGGGCTAACGATGGTTTGCTTTGTCATGGCGCTGCGACATCTGGGTGCGCCACGTGCCGGTGCCTACTTTGCTCTGTCGCCCTTTGCTGGAGCCACCGTTTCAGCGCTGTTGCTCAAGGACGATATCAACACGTCGTTCGCGATCGCTGCCGTTTTGATGGCAGCAGGAGCCGGTTTATGTGCAAGGGTCACAGACTAGTCTTAAGGCGTAGAACTGCTTCTATATCGTTGTTTGAGTCTATGGCAGCGACCTTTTGAGCGCAAAAGTTAGAACCGCGATCGGGGGAGATGGGCAGTTTGCCGTTTTAGCCGTTAAAATAATGAGAGGTTCTTCTGCGACGTTGGTGACTGCCAATAACGTTTTTTGATCTATTCCTTTTGAACATGGGAACCGACCGCTGGGCGGCAGTATACCGGGCTTGTACTCGGAAACTTTAAGTCACAGCACATTGGTACCCACCTGGTGTTTTAACCAGGTCAAAAACTGAGGTAAGACGGCGTTGCGGGGAGCCTTAATAAGTTTTTTTGGGATAGGGGCGCATGAAAATGTGCCCCTATTTCTCTTTAAATCGGTTGAATTAAATCGTTTAGAAATGTATGGCAGTCGAAGAGAACGTGAGGACAGACATCAACCTTGAAACGTCCTTTGAGTAAGGGCTTCGATTCATCCTTCATTCTTTTGCCATAGCACAAACGCTGGCTGTCATCGGTACTGAATTAAGCGTTCTCTAAACAGCCACGTTCTCTGAATCCAACTTTAAGATCAAACTTCAAGCTGAATTTCACGGCTGCAAGAGGTCTACTGATGTAGCTAAATTGTTAAGAACTCTTCATCATAGAAAGGAGAGGTTGAGCATTGACATTAAACGCGGCGTTAGTAACGTCTTTGTTTCGCTGCCGAATGGTTAGACCTCATAAGTCTCTGAGGTACAGCCGTAGCCATACTGGTTAGGACGGGGTTCAGGGGTAGAACCCCTGGCTGGAGGCGAAGCCCCCACACCCCCTTTGATTCCAATCTCCTAAGTTCTGTGGCAATAGCTACAAGTTTGTCACTGCTTGGCTGGCAAAGCGCGATCGCCCTCATCCTCTTGCTTGAATGCTTAAAAGATTAGAGTGGGGGCAGTGCGGGTAAGGCTTGGGACTTTGCCAGCCCATCAGGTTCGTTAGATAGAGGACAACAGTCTTGAAAGTCTTTAGCACTCTAGAGCCAGCGACGCGCCGCAACCTGTTGGTCTTGTTTGCCGTTGGGTTACTGTTTTGGGCAAGTCTGGCAGCGTTACTGCCGACGCTACCACTTTACATTCGTGATGTAGGCGGTACGAAGTCTCAGATCGGTGTCGTCATGGGAGCGTTTGCGGTTGGTCTACTGTTGTTTCGTCCGTGGCTAGGACAGTTAGCCGATCGCCGGGGTCGTCAGATGGTGTTATTGATTGGTCTAGCGGCGGCGGCGATCGCACCGCTTGGCTACCTGACCACCCAATCATTGCCGCTTCTGATTGCGATTCGGGCGTTTCATGGACTCAGCATTGCAGCCTTCACTACTGCCTACAGTACGCTGGTTGTGGATCTATCGCCACCGTCAAATCGGGGTGAGGTGATTGGCTACATGAGCCTGGTGAATCCAGTGGGAGTGGCAATTGGACCCGCGATCGGTGGCTTTTTGCAAGAGTGGGCAGGGTATACGCCGCTCTTTTTGCTGTCGGCTGGGTTAGGGGTTGTGGGCTTTGTGGGTGCCCTATGGATTCAAGCGCCCGCACCTGTTGCTCAACCGATCGCCAGCACAAGCAAACCGACCTTTTGGCGCTTGCTGTTGAGTCCACGGCTGCGAACGCCCACGCTGACATTAATGCTTGCGGGAATGGCGTTTGGCGTTTTGAGTACATTCGTGCCGCTATTCATTCAAGAAGCCAAGGTCAACCTTAATGCTGGGCTGTTCTATACAGCAGCAGCCGTCGCGAGCTTTAGCGTCCGACTGTTAACAGGGCGTGCCTCTGACCGCTACGGGCGCGGACGGTTTATTACGCTAGGTCTGCTGCTGTATGCCGTGACAATGCTGCTGTTGTGGTCTGCCCGCAGTACGGGTGTTTTTCTGCTGGCTGGGCTGCTCGAAGGAGCGGGTATCGGTATCTTTTTGCCCCTGATGATTGCGCTGGTTGCCGATCGCTCAGAGCCGCACGAACGGGGACGAGTCTTTTCGCTCTGTGTCGGTGGTTTTGATCTGGGCATTGCGATCGCGGCTCCAGCACTGGGTCTTTTTGCTGAACAAATTGGCTACCGTGGGCTGTTTGGGCTGTCGAGTGGTTTAGCCTTCCTGTCTGTGATCGTTTTTGCAACTCAGAGCAGCAAGACGTTAACCCACTCGCTCCGTTTCGCGTTCGGTGAAGGTAGAGATTTTTATGCGCTGCCTCATGGCAAGTAGTGAGTCGTAGTGAGTCAATGTTGCCTTAATAGAACACCAAAGACATTGCTGCGACTGAGGCAGGCATGACTTAAAGAAACATTGAATGATCTGGTTCTTCAGGTCGTTCGTCAGACGCTTCCGGTCGTTCATCGGCAGTAAGAGTGTGCGCTTGTTCAGCCTCCGCCGCCGCCGCCGCCTCAGTGTCGGTAAAGTCGCCAAGATTGGTTTCAGCGATTCCCAGACGATGAATTTGAATTTGATGTAAACGAGGACCTTCAGCCGAGATGACGGTGAACTCAGCCTCGCCATATTGCAAGCTTTCGCCAAGCTGTGGGATTTTTTGAAGCTGAAAAAGGAGAAAGCCGCCAAGCGTCTGGTAATCATCGGCTAACGGCAACTCCAGACTCAACGTCTCGTTGACTTCCTCTAGATCGATTTGCGCCTGGACTAAGAACGTTCGCTCATCCAACATCTGAATGCTGGCTGTATCGTCATTGTCAAGTTCTGCCGTATCGCCCAAGATCTCGGCAATCAGGTCTTCGATCGTCACCAAGCCTGCTGTACCACCATATTCATCGACCACCATCACCATCGGCTGGCGCGATCGTTGCATCAGCGGTAGTAGCTCACTCAGCAGCATATATTCTGGTACGAACCGAGCGGGACGCAACCAGTCTCGAATGGGGCTGTCCAGATTGAGTGCTTCCTGTGCCAGTGGAGCGGCTAACTCCCGAAAATGAAGCAGTCCGCGCACATCGTCTAGCGACTCACCCACAACTGGGTAACGCGAATGCCCTGACTCGGCAACTTCTTCGAGCAACATCTTGAAGGTGGCATCGTAGGGAATGGCAGCAATGCTGGTACGCGGCACCATCACTTCATCCGCTGACACATCGCCAAACTCAAAGACATTACGCAACAATTGCCGCTCTTCCGCTTCTAACCCAGTGGACTCACTCGACATGGCAATGATGAGCTGGAGTTCTTCCGGTGTCACCTGATTTGACCAGCCCTGTCCGGTGTATTGAATGCCGCCCAACCGTAGCAGCAGCCGAGTCGATTGGTTCAAAATCCAAATAAACGGGTGAAAGATGCGGGCGATCGCCAAACTGGGAGCCGCCAGAAACCGCGCCAGTTGCTCTGAATACAGGAGTGCGACAGCCTTGGGGCACAACTCACCCAGCACAATTTGCAAGTACGCAAGCAGCAAAAACGTAATGGGGATGGCGATCGAATGGGTGAGTACCTGCCGACTATTCTCTGCTAGCGGTAGCTGACCCAACCAATTGGCAACCAGACCTGCCATCGCGTTCTCCCCAATCCAGCCCAGCGCCAGACTCGAAAGCGTAATACCTAGTTGGGTTGTAGACAGCAAGCGCTCAATACTTTGCTGGAGGTTCTGTACAGTGCGTGCCTGAAGATCACCGGCATCGACTAGCTGATTAATGCGCGATCGTCGCACAGAAACCATTGAAAACTCAGCCGCTACAAAGAACGCATTGATAGCAATCAGCAGCAGCACGGCTGCAAGACGCGCCACGATATCTGACCAGGTGAAAACAGTCGGAGGGGGGGCAATTAACCCGATCGGGATGACGAAACGATGAACGATCAAGCTAAGGGGCAAACAGCCTATCATGGGTAGCACAGTCGAAGGATCTCTCCTATAGGGGCATGGAGCGAGAAACTTCTACCGAAGAACGGGTACATTCGGTAACTGAAGCTGAAGCTGCTTATCGGGATAGCTGCTCAGGGAAAGAGCCACGTTTTTTACCCCTTCGAGGGACGCAGCCGGAATGCTAATCGTGCCAGGAAAGGCACCGCTAGACGCTGGCAGTTCCGCAGGCAAGCCATCAGTCGTGGCTTTAAGAGTTTGCCCTTTCTCATCCGTGATCGTCAACGCATCATACACAAACTGGACGGGCAGTTGACCTTCATTGCGAAGGTTGACTACCAGGACAAAAAGCTCTCCCTGTTGACGCGCCGATTTAACCTCCAGTACAACGTCCTGGCTTTTAGTGGTCAGTGGAAACTGCGGCACAGCACTTTGAACGATCGGTGCTTTCGCAGCAGGCGGCTCGGGCGGACTAGCTTTCGCGTCTTTTGCCGCATTACCATTCATGCGAGCTTTGACATTCGTAATAATGGTGTTTTCTGGCAAAACAGTGAGTTCTTCTCGCCGAACAGCACCGGTTTGCCCCCCAGCCTTATTGTTCGTGGGGCGGGTATCTGGCTGCGTAATGCCTTTCAGTGCTTCTCGCCCCAGCGCATTGCCCCATGAAGCGCTGATTAATCCGGCTGCGACCATCGACACCAGAAGAATCAAGGTCAGTGCTACGGTAGAATTCAGTTTCATGAGCGGGTGTTGGGTGGGCTGAGGGCAACGAGCTGAAGGTAAGAGCGCTCACTAATGCGTTGGCGATCGCTCTAATTCTAGACACAGACGCTCACGATGCAGCATAAAATTTTTAAACGACTAGAATTTTTGCAGAAAAGCGTTGAGGTAGAGGCATTAACTCTGCCCGTCTCAGCCAACCAATAGCGTAAACCAGGAAGGGCTGAAGCAAGTCAAAAAAATCGAGGTACAATAGTGGCACCCAGGGTTGGCCGAGCGGTTTAGGCAGCGAACTCATAATTCGCCCCAGGCAGGTTCGACCCCTGCACCCTGGATTCGCGAGTTCAGCATTAAATGCATAGTGACGCAGAATGAAGGCATTGTTCACTCTGCGTCACTATGTTTTACTACTCAAAAGCTTGACTGCAACCGATCGCGGTTCAAGCGTAACTTACCAGAGTGCAGGCACTTGTGGTCTTGTTTGCAGTGGCGTTGGTCTCGGTGGTGTAGAGTCGATGGGAGTAAAAGTCGTTGCTGGTGGCAGCGCCGTTTCGACCGGCAGTTCCCGAATGGATAAATTGAATTGATTTGGCAGATCAGGTGTACGAATCACAGAACGGCTTGACATCTGACGCGCCAACATATCCTGGTAGAAGTCAAAGATTGCTTTGCCATCACGGGCAATTTCGTTCTCTGGAAAAGAATTGCGGATGAGAATGCCAGGACCAAAGATATAGCTTACCTGTCTGGGAATGGAGCGATTGCGGAAATAGTCGCGATCGTTGGAAAACTGTACGTCGCTTAATTGATCTGGTATGTTGTTGGGCACCCCAGTGGTAGGAAGGTCGAAGTCTTGCTGCGCGCTCACGGCTGAAGCTGTAACAGTAGAGAGTGCTATGACTGCAAGCCCAATAATTGTACTCTTGTAGCTGATGCCCATAAAATCACTCCTCAATAGTTTGATCTGTGGATGTTTGTACTTAACACTAAGCTGAAGCCTCGGATGGCTGATCGTTAAGCTGGCAACTCAAAATCAGTTGGTGACTCAAAACGGTTAGGCTCAGACGCTTTGTATCCGCTTACTATCACCGCACTTGCTAATCCATTGATTGCAGTCTACCCAAACTTATGCCCTAGTCTGCATCAATTCTACTGAGTTTACGCAAATCTATGACCAAAAATGATCGATCGTTAACTGATGCGCCGCAGTCACTTGCGACCATTGACTTAAGTAGCTTGCGCCAGCAACTTTTGGATTTATTCTGTCAGGTTGCTTATCAAGAAGGAGACTTTTTACTCTCTTCCGGTCAACGGGCTTCGTACTATATCAATGGCAAACAAATTACGCTTCATCCCCAGGGCGGTTTGGCGGTGGGTCGTTTGTTGCTGCCGCTGCTGCCTGAGGGAACGCAAGCTGTGGCTGGGTTAACGCTAGGAGCCGACCCCATGGTGACTGCTGTAAGCGTGGTGGCTGCCTATGAGGGGCGATCGCTGCCCGCTCTCATCATCCGCAAAGAAGCAAAAGGGCATGGCACTCGTGCCTATATTGAAGGTCCTGCCTTGCCGGAGGGTAGCGCGATTACCGTGTTGGAAGACGTTGTCACGACTGGGCAATCTGCACTTAAAGCGGTAGAGCGTTTGCAGCAAGCGGGCTATCAGGTGAACGGTGTGCTTTCACTGGTCGATCGTCAGCAGGGTGGCGCTGAACTGTACCAAACGGTTGGTCTACCTTTTCAAGCTGTTTTTGCGATCGCAGAAATCCAACAGCGATCGGCCGAGTTAAGGGATCAAACCACAGCAAGTTAGAACGCCACGTTGACTTACGGTACTGTCCGCCAGCCCAAGCGCTCCAGATTTTGACGCTGACCGCAAACGACAGTGTTCGTACTGGGGCAAATAATAGTGACGCTTTGATGAGAGTCAATGGTGCGGATATAGCAGTCCGCTGCTTGCGTGATCAATCGATCGCACACTACTTTCTGCCCAACTTTCCAACTCATTACAAACATTTGAACATTACTGCTAGCAGCATAGAGTGGGTTGCCGCTAGCACACATCCTGCGATCGACCACTGTTCGGATGATTGGGTGCTGCTACAGTCAGGTGATTTATTTCCTCGTTTGAATCGTCTCAAGGAGCGATAGAACTGACTCGCTGACAAAAGATCTGAAACGCTGATGCATCGATCGTCAATCGGATCAACCGCTTTGAAGCGCTGCAACACTAGCACCGTCTGCTAATATATTTAGGTTGTTCAGGTTGATAGCATCGTTGAGTCAGTCCATAGACCTGCCTAAGGTAGACGATTTTTTACAAGAACTGGCGACCATTCAGCAAACAGGCGCGAAGCGCATTGCGCTGCTAGGCTCTCGTCACGTTCCCATTACGCATCAAAACTTGATCGAAATGATGAGCTACGCCCTAGTGTTAGAGGGCAACCGCTTAATTACGTCTGGTGCTACAGGCACAAACCAGGCGGCAATTCGGGGTGCAATGCGGGCAGACCCAGCGCTGCTAACGGTAATTTTGCCGCAAAGCATGGAACGCCAGCCGCGTGAATCGCGCGAACAGCTAGAGCAAGTCATGCATCTGGTGGAAAATCCCGGCAACAATACTCTGTCTTTGGCAGAAGCAAGCGCACTCTGTAACACCGAAATCATCTCGCGCTGCCAACAGCTTATTTGTTTCGCCTTTCATGACAGCCAAACACTCCTCACTACCTGTCACGAAGCTGAAGACCAGCGCAAGATCGTGACGTTGTTTTACTTCGATTAGGCGATCGCTCAAGCGCTTGAGTTTGCTGCGGCTACCTGATGCTTTCAAAACGTTGGGAAGGGTGTGTTTAGAACTGCTCTTTCAGACCTCGCAAACGGGCGAAGGTCTGGATATCATTCTCAGCGTTAACGATCCCTCGTAGCCCCAGATCATCCCACCGCAAAAAGGGATTGGTGCGCTTTTCTACACCTAAATTTGACGGAATCGTGGCTTCGTTCTGACTACGAACCGTTCTCACCGCTGCTAACCGCTCTTGTAACGCTAGATTCGTGCGATCGACTGTCAGAGCAAACTCCAGGTTCTTCAGCGTGTATTCATGGGCGCACCAAAGGCGCGTCTGGTCTGGTAAGGCGCGGAGTTGACTGAGAGAATCGACCATTTGCGTTGGCGTGCCTTCAAACAGCCTGCCGCACCCACCTGCAAACAGCGTGTCGCCACAAAAAAGTTCGCCTGGTTCATCCACTGTAGTAGGCGCAAAGTAGTAGGCAATGTGAGCGCGAGTATGACCGGGTACAAAGAAGACTTCGGCGCTGCGGTTGGCAAAAAAGACCCGATCGCCCCCCTGCAAAAAGACTGTCTGTCCGGGTATTCTGCCCCGGTCTTCTGCTCCACCATAAACGACAGCCTCAGGAAACTGCTGCAAGAGTCTAGTATTGCCGCCCACATGATCGGCATGGTGATGCGTATTGAAGATTGCCACCAACCTTGCACCTAGCGCTTGCAAATGTTCTAGTACAGGGCTTGCTTCCGCCGGATCGACAACGGCTGCAATGTTTTGCTCTGGCTCATGCAGCAAAAAGATGTAATTGTTAGAGAGCGCTGAGAGCCGATAAACCTGCATGGCTGAACATCCTCAAGTAGTTGCTACCCGCTTACCTTAACAAACAGGCGAAAAAACGCGGTGGCGGAGCATTGTCATAACTTCATTAATGCTTCATCATGCTGACCCGTACGATCGCACAGTCTCTACAGAACCATTGCTATAAGAGGCATAGCGGTGGGAATAATCGACTATTAGCAACTACTAAGGGACACGGATTAAAGGCACGAATTAAATAGAGCCACATCTTTATGTAAAGTCTTTATGTAAAGAATAGATATGTGAAGCATAGAGTCACATTCTTCCTGTCAAAGCGCGGCATTGTCATGCCCCTACAGAGTGTGAGGTCTACAGGTATTTAATTCAGCAGCCTAAATTCAAAACCCTAAACACTCACTGGGTTAAAGAGGGGGCATCATGCGGAGCATCGAAAGTCAGCCAAAGGCAACACTTTACCAACTGGTTGATCACATTCTAGCGGCGGGTGAAATAAGTCGGCAGGAACATCTGAAACTCACATCGATTCTGCTGGCTGAACAAAAACTTCTGGATAGTGAGCGCAACAAAATTAACCGCATTTTCGATCAAATCAGTACGGGTCGTCTCAAACTGATTGATTAAGCAGCCTTGCATTCCGATGCTTCGGTGTTTTGCTAACGGTGTCAGTAGGGCGTTACTTGCAACGCCCTTTTTTGTCTCTTTTAAGGTTCTACTTTTTGAGGTAATTGCGGGCTTCTTGAGCGACCTGCTCCATGTCGTCTTGAGCCAGCGTTTCTAACGTGGCTTGACCCGTCGCGTGATCCAGGTGCGCGAGTGCCTGCACGACTCGATAACGGATTTGCCAGTCGGGATTAGTCGCAAACGGGATGAGCAGTTGAATGGCGCGATCGTCGCCTAATTCGCCCAAAGAGCCGATCGCTGCCGTTTGCAGTAGCTCATTATCCGACTTCAGCGCTTCTTCTAACAAGCCAAATGCCCGCCTGTCGCCCAACTCGCCCAACGTCGCTAAAATGCTGAACTTCACCAACCACTCAGAGGTAGTGTGATAAAGCTGTTGCACATCATCAAACACCTCAGTTAACTGGAGTGCCCCGATTGAATCAGCCGCCGCTGCCTGCACGTCTGTTTCTTCGTCACGCAGGCGATCGCGTAGGATGATTGCCACCTGAGGCAAATCTTGTTGTCCCAGCGTAGACAATTGGCTGACCGCCGCGTAACGTACACGCGGGTTGCTATCTTGAATGGCAACCTGAATTAACTTAAAGCCGATCGACGGTTCTAATTGTCTGATTTGGTTCACTGCCCGCAAGCGATCGCCAAAATCTGACGACTCTAACAACACGCCAACCGATTCAGGTGTAATGCTCATAGCTGATCAATCTCGTTTTTTAATAATGATTTATGGGTGAGGAGTAAGGAGGAGTCAGTAAGGAATAGTCAGAAGCAAACCAACTCAAACCCGTCCCTCAGCCGTCCTGCTCCGCTGCCATCACCCGAATAACGTCACCACGGGTAAGAATGCCAATCACTTGCCCGTCAGCATCCAGCACTGGCAGACGATGAATTTTGTGGTCGTGCATGAGTTGGGCGGCTTCCCGTAGCGATTTTTCAGGCGTAACCGTAATCGGCTTTTGGCTCATGGCTTCTTTAACGGTTTGCCCCAGTGCCTTATGCAAGTCGCGCTCGTATTGTCCGGGGTTCTCTAGATAAATCACACTGTCTAGCAGCATGATATAGGGCGGCTGTTTGACTCCGGTTTCGCGCCACATGAGGTCAGTTTCTGAAATGACCCCAACAAGTTTGCCTGTGTTGTCCACGACAGGTAAACCGCTGATCTTTCGTTCGGAAAGCGTCCGAATAACTTCTGTAAGCGGTGTCTCAGGCGTGACAGTGATTGGGTCACGGGTCATCACATCGGCAACGGTTTTGGGCATACTGCTTCGGCACTCTCGTATCGTTTGCTGGGGCGATCGCTAAACAGGTCGTGGGCATTCAAGGGTCTGTGGAGGCATTACTCCAGCCCGGGGCAAACCCTTTTAACCTGCCCTTGTCCAGATAGCGACTGCTCTAAAATCATTGTAGGGAACTGTGAAGAGCAACCCGACGCGATTCATAGGATGTTACAGATGGCGGCGGCTCTATAGAATGATTGATTCAAGACCCTCTTAAGACTTGGGAGGCGTTTTAAGTGCATCCTGAGCCGACTGTCCATCACCCTGGAAGCCAAAATACCAGAGCGCAGCGGCAGCTTCGGCACGAGTAACCGCTTTCTTGGGTTGCAACAATGTGGTGTAACCAAACGCACGCCGAAGATTGGCTAAGTCGCCGTTTTGGAAATCGGCTAACACCGCTCGCATCGCTTTAGGGTCGATACGGGCAGCATCTTGAAAGCCCCAGGTTTGCTTAATGGCATCCAGACTGGCAGTGGGCAGCGCTTGACGAGTATCTGCCGGGACTTTCCAGAGAATGAGCGCTTCACGGGTGAGCGGCGCATCGGGACGAAAGTTAACAGTCGTGCTATCACCTGTTAACGGGCTGGGAATTAAGCCTGCTTCTGCTAACCCTTGAATGGTGGGAAAGTCAGGGTCTTGACGAGGCACGTCCTGAAAGGCAGGTTGGGCGGCATCGGTACTAACGCGAATTTGTTTCGCAGGTTGAGCAGCGTAGAGCCGATTATTGGCTGCTACCAGCCAGCGCACGTAGTCACGACGAGTGATCACGCTATTAGGTTCAAACAGTGTCTTGTCTTTTGCCTGACTGTCTTTGCTGCTTGCTGGTGTGAGAACGCCCAGTTGTGCCAGATCTGACACATATTGTTGTAGCTCTTTAGGCGCTTTCGTCAGATCGCTAAAGGCGATCGTGCCATCCGTCCCTGGCGATCGCCCACCATTTGAGTTGTTAGACGCAGTGCTTGTATCATTACCGCCCTCCGAATTGCCAGAGGCACCAACCACTGTACTGTCTGAGAAGGAAGGGATGCTAACTTGGCTACCGTCCGCCTGAGACGTGGCAGACGGAGACGGACTCAAAGTTGGTGTCGGTGGTTCGCTTGCCTGAATCGAAGGCTGAAAGGGAGGTGTGGCGCTGACCGTTGGGGTCTCAGTCGGTTGAGAAGACGCATTTTCTTCGAGTTGGGGGTCAGCGGCAAAGGATTGTTCCAGCGATTCACCCAAGGGACTGTTAGCACAGCTTGCCAGAGGAACGAACAGGCAAGCTGTGAGAAGCAAGAAAGCAGGGGAGCGGCTTAGAAACACAACACACGATCGGGCAAGGGGGCAATTTCTACACTAGCGTAGATTGCTCCGGGTAGGGATTGGCGGTTTTGAGTTTTAAGCCAGGAGAGGAGTGAGGAGTGAGGAGTGAGGAGTGAGGAGTGAGGAGTGAGGAGTGAGAATTTTAAGTTCGTTTTCTTTTGCCTTTTGCCTTTTGCCTTTTGCCTTTTGCCTTTTGCCTTTTGCCTTTTGCCTTCTTTCTACCTATCCCCGATTCCTGCCATCTGCTGATACGCCTCGTAGACGGCTTCGAGAAATTGGTCAGGCGTGGTGTTGGGGGGAATGGTTTCGAGCGCAATGACCGTCCGAAGCTGCCGTGCCAGATTCATGCTCAGGTCGTTTTTAGCTCGGGTTTCCATCGTGCGTCGGCGTTGCAAGTAGGCACGAACAACGGCAAAGTCATCCGGTAGCATTTGGCTCAGGTCTGCCAGCTTGGGTAGCTCGATCGCCAGTTGCTTTGCGGGATCAGAAATAGTCAGCGTGGCTTTGCGATCACCCCGTTGTTCCTGTACGACGAGCGTTCCGGCTGCCCAATCGCCCAGTCGTTTTTCTTGCTTGCCCAGGAGTATGAAGAAAACGCCAATGAAGAAAAGGTCATCTAACGGTCGCAATAAAGCACGCATTGCAGCTTGCGATAGCCCGATCGGTCTACCATCATCACGGATGACACGGATTTTGGTGATACGTTTGCCAGGGGTTTGCCCTTGCCAGACGACCTCAAAAAAAGCGAAGTAGCCTGTAAACAGAAAGAAACTGATCAATAGCGCGATCGCCAGTAGCCAGAGTGGGGCTGAGGTGTAGCTGAAATTGGCTTGGCTTAGATAGCTCATCAGTCCAAGGCTAAACGCGCTCCAGAGCGCCCAGAAGCCAACCAGCAACAGCCCCAGAATTTGGTAGTCAATCGCTAACGCCAGCGTGCGATTACCGATACCTGCCAGCGTAAACTCTAGCTCAATGCTTTCTGGTGTGGATAACGAAACTCGGTTGAAGAAACGCATGAGGTGATTAGGTGGATGTGCCGCGATCGTGTGTACCGCGATCGCGCAACTGTAAGCCTAAGCCTTCACGACGACTCCGCAGATCGTAGTAAATGACCGCTTTGATAGTCTGCCATAGGGGTATCACGACGATCGAAACGGCAAAGCTCAAAATATACGTGATCAAAAGAGACAGTGCAGTATAGCCAGGATCACCCGGCGTAAAACCAGCGGCTTCAATCACCGCATTGGTGGCACTAATCCCAATCTGTACCAGCAGTTGAATGGGCATTGTCACCAAAGAGGTGATGAACAGAATCAGGGCAATCCGCCATGCACTGCCTTTTGTCAGTGACCACATGCGACCGATCGTTTGCGTGGCTGTGACTCCAGGCTCCACTGCTAGAGGTACTTCAGCCGCTGCAAAGCGGGCAGCAAACCAGAACAAAAAGGCAATAAATACGAGCAGCAGGACGATGAACAGCAAACCAAGCAGCGCCAAGGTACCACCGTTTGCTGCAAAGGCTTCTGGCGATGGATTCAACACAAGCGACAATCCACCCGCTGCACTCAACAGACCCACAACCACGATCACTAGCATCAGGTAGAAGACCAGCGCCACGCCCATGCCAATCAGTCCCAACAGAACTGATGAAAGCAGAAAGCTCCACTGACGCGATCGCACATAGCGACGGGCATCCTTCAAGGATTCGGGCTGGTTGGTCAGTTCACCAAACGCCAGACGTGCGATCAGCGCTAAGTTTGTCAGGTATTTGGCAGTGGCATACAGAAATAGCACAATCAAGGCAGGAATAATCAAGCCCAGCATGGCGTAGTAATTCTGCGCTGTCACAAAAAATAAAACGACCGGGATGACCGCAGCAAACGGCAGCAGAATCCACAGAGTTGCAAAAAGGGCGATCGTCAAATATTGCTTGGCGTGCGTACTGTAAAGCTGAAACCCAGCGCTAACGACATTACCGACGCTAAGTGGTTGGATGGAACGAGGCGAATTAGGAGAAGCCATGAGCTACACTTTGGCTATTCAGAGCATAGATGTTGACGCGATTCTAAACGATCTTTCTACCGTCCCAGAAAATATCACAGATTATGAACATTCAGCGCTGGCTGGCGCGACGGCAACCCAGTTGGGGTGAACTGGATACCCTGCTCAAAAAAGCAGAAAAGCAAAGCTTAAAAGCACTGGATGCCAGCGAAATCCGGCAACTTGCCAGCTTGTATCGATCGACCGCCGCTGACCTGGCACGCGCCCGCACCCATGAAGTCGGCGACCTCGTTGTGCAAGATTTGCAGACATTGGCAACCCGTGGCTATACCCAAATTTATCAGGGATCACGCCGTCAAGAATGGCAAGCCATCTGGTTGTTTTATCGCTGGGGTTTTCCAGCCGTTG
>JBGTJW010000307.1:0-5359 GCA_041744955.1 Stenomitos sp.
GTTGAATCGCTCGTCGCTCCGTCTCCAGCTTGGTTTCCCCTGGTCCGCGTGTGCCAATACCAACGCCCAGTCGAGACATCGCTTGCCCTCGTCCTGTCAGGCGCGGCAGCATATATTCCAGTTGGGCAAGTTCAACCTGAAGCTTCCCGGCACCCGATCGCGCACGTTGGGCAAAGATATCTAGAATCACCTCGGTGCGATCGACCACCCGAATGCCGATCTGGGTTTCCAAATTCCGCACTTGGGCGGGGGAAAGATCGCGATCGAACACCACCAAATTTGCCCCCACCGACTGTGCTGCTAGCGCAATCTCTTGTACCTTTCCTTCACCGACCACCGTTTGATGGTGAGGATGCGATCGCTTTTGCTTCAACGTTTGCAGTACTGTGCCACCAGCTGTTTGCACCAACCGTTCTAGCTCCGTCAGCCCATCTTTAAAGCGCTGCGTAGCTCGATTGTCGGTGATTAACCCGACGAGCAGCACCTGATCATGGTCACGATCGACCTGCCGCGCTGTATAGTCTCGCCGAAACTCTTCTTCAAGTCCTTCAACGAGATTGAGAAAATCTTGATTGGTCAGCAGATCCAGGCTGAGCGGCGGCGAAACCGTCCAGGCTGTTTCTGGGTGAGGGACGAGATGCGACAAGTAAGCTTCCTTAACATAGCCCGTTGCACCACCACCCCGACGCTCAAAGCCGCCACCTGTAAGTGTTAGCGTCACCAACGCATCCAACCGCTGCATTGCCATCGCTGTGAGGGCAGAATCACTCGGCGGCTCAAACTTCAACTGAGTCGAAAGGCAGCGAATACCACAAAGCCGCTCGGCACCATAGCGGGGCAGTTCCAGCGGAGGAATCTGCGTTTGTCGCGGTGTGCCAACCCCAACGCGCATCACCTGTCCACGCCGATTGACATACGCACAGACGGGCTGATTCAACTCAGTGCTGACCGCTGCTAACCGTTGAGCAAACTCAGGCGTAGTGATGCGATCGCCCGGTAGCCGCTGATGATACAACCGTTGCAACTGCTTGACCTGACTGGTCTTTAAGCCCTGGAGATTTCCATAAACCGTTTCGATAGAGGCAACTAGCCAAACGCAACTACTTTATTTTAGTCAATTGTGGAACATAGGGACATTACATCTAACGTCCCTACGGTTTGTAGCTCTCTAAGCCGTCACAGGAGCTTTCCCTTTCCGCTTCTGTACAGTGGTTTCAGTCTCATCAGACTCAGGGGCAGAGAGATTCGCTTCACCCTGAGTCTCTTCATCATCCAAACCGCGTACAATATCCAGATCGATATCCAGAACAGACATTTCTAAACCGGCACGTGGTTTGTTGTCGCTGTTAGAAACATAGGGATTCGGCTCCACACCGCCTGTGCAGATAATGAGCGATCCTTTTTTCAGAAACGACAGTTTACGCCAAGCTGCGGAGCTTTCCCAGATGCTTAACGAAACTGTAAATGATTCGTCGCGGTTTCTTGTTTTGCGAACGTACAAAGTTGCTTTGGCGACCTTTGCCTTTTCACCACTGCGAAGATCGACGGTTTTGATTTCGGCATCGGCTGCCAGGTTGCCACTAACAATCCATTTATTTAAGCCCACACTCGACATATTCTTTCTCCAGAAGATACACTTTGCTCCAGAATGCCCCAAGCGGTAGAAAATGAAACAGATGCAGTCAAGCATGGTGAGAGGGCGGCTTTTTAACCAATAACGGCTGTTAGCGATCACCCTGATTACAGCCCTTTCCGGTTGCTCTGAAATGGCATTGATCCGCTTGCATGATGAGCCGAGAGGAGTAGTTGCCGCAGCTACAAAGCAAAAGCCGCGTTGGCAGATTGTCTAAACTCTTAACCGATCGCGCCCGTGGCGGTAGACTTTCTTCTTGCAAGTACGGATTCGGCTCCCCAGCTTCAACTTTAGAAATCGACATTTGGATTGATGAAGCAAACTGCTCAGTCCGCTACCCTAAGCTAGGACTGTATAAACTCTGGAGTCGTTTGGATGCAGGCATACGATGTGATCGTGATTGGTGCAGGGCACAATGGGCTGGTCTGTGCTGCGTATTTGCTGAAAGCAGGCTATCGCGTACTGTTGCTGGAGAAGCGATCGGTGCCGGGTGGAGCCGCAACCACCGAAGCCGTGATTCCAGAGTTGCCTGACTTTAAATTTAATCTGTGCGCGATCGACCATGAATTTATCCATCTTGGTCCCGTTGTAGAAGAACTGGAGTTAACCAAGTACGGGCTGGAATATCTCTTTTGCGATCCAGTTGTCTTTTGTCCCCATCCCGATGGCAAGTACTTTTTGGCGCATCGATCGGTCGAGAAAACCTGTGCCGAAATTGAGCCGTTCAGCCCACGGGATGCCAAGAAATACGCTGAGTTTACAGCCTACTGGCAGCGGGCGATCGGGGCAATGATTCCCATGTTTAATGCACCACCCAAGTCCCTAATTGATATTGCAGGCAACTACGACATTGCCAAGATCAAGGATTTGTTCTCGGTCATTGGTTCGACGGACAAAACGCTGGACTTCATTCGTACCATGCTGACCAGCGCCGAGGATATTCTCAATGAATGGTTTGACTCAGAGTTTGTCAAAGCCCCCCTTGCGCGCCTCTCGGCTGAACTTGGTGCCCCACCCTCGCAAAAAATGCTGGGCATTGGCTCCATCATGATGGCAATGCGGCACAACCCCGGTATGGCAAGACCAAAAGGCGGCACGGGTGCTTTGGTGGAGTCGTTAGTGCGGCTAATTAAGGATTTGGGCGGCGATATTCTGACAGAACAGCACGTCGCGAAGATTTTGGTGGATGATGGCAAGGCTGTCGGTGTGCGCGTGGCGAACGGCACGGAATATCGTGCGACTAAAGGCGTGATTTCCAACATTGACGCGCAACGGCTAATGGTGCATATGGTTGATCCGGCTGATCTAGATGCGGCGGATCCTGAACTGCGGGAGCGGTTACAGCGGCGCATTGTCAACAATAACGAAACCATTCTCAAAATTGACCTGGCAATGGATGAACCGTTGCGGTTTGAGCATCACAATCATCGGGATGACTACCTCATTGGTTCGGTGCTGATTGCCGATTCGGTGCGGCACGTCGAAATCGCACATACTGATCCAGCGATCGGCAACATTCCTGATGCTGATCCATCGTTCTATCTAGTGCAGCCAACGGTGCTTGACCCAACAATGGCTCCTGACGGCAAACATACGGTTTGGATTGAGTTTTTTGCGCCCTACAAAATTGCGGGACTCGAAGGGACTGGACAGCATGGTACAGGCTGGACAGATGAACTAAAGAATAAGGTTGCCGATCGCGTCATTGATAAGCTGGCAGATTATGCGCCGAATGTGAAAACAGCCACGATCGGTCGTCGGGTTGAAAGCCCTGCTGAGTTGGGCGAACGGTTGGGTACCGTCAATGGCAACTACTACCACATCGACATGACCCTCGATCAAATGATTTTTTTCCGCCCCTTGCCGGAAATTGCTAACTATAAAACGCCGATCGAAGGGCTGTTTCTCACTGGAGCCGGAACCCATCCCGGTGGCTCGATTTCGGGAATGCCGGGACGCAACTGTGCCCGCGTGTTCCTGCAAACCCAGCAGCCCTTTGTGCAAACCCTACGCGATGCGAGAGAGTCGATTAAATCAACCGTACAATCCGTTTTTCGCCCCAATTAGCGCCATTAATTGCTCTGTGCTTCTTTAAGAAGTCATAGCTTTGGGAAATGATCCTTTTTAAAGTTTAGTGATGTCAAAGCGAGTTTTAATCTTAGGTGGACGGGGACGAGTGGGTAGCCATGTTGCGGCTGACCTCGCTGCTCATACCGATGCTGAAATTACGATTACAGGTCGAAGCCACCAGCATGCCAAGCAGATTCCTGATTTGGGTTCGCACGTTCAATTTATCGAATTGGATTTGGAGGATCAGGACAAACTGACAGCCGTAATTCGCGGTTTACAGGCTGACAGTAGCAACAGCCGCCGCAATGTCGTGATTCACTGTGCGGGACCCTTTCACTATCGTGATGGACGGGTACTCGAAACGTGCATCAACGAAGGCGTGAACTATGTGGATGTGAGCGACCATCCATCCTTTACGCGCAAGGCGATCGCCTATCGAGAGGCAGCAGCAGCGGCAGGAGTCACGGCGATCGTCAACACAGGCATTTTTCCGGGTATCTCCAACAGCATGGTGCGGCAGAGCATTGAGCAATTGGATACCGCTGACACGGTGCATCTCAGCTATGTAGTGGCTGGGTCAGGCGGCGCGGGTGTGACTGTCATGCGAACGACATTTTTGGGTTTGCAGCGTCCGTTTCAAGCATGGCTGAATGGTCAATGGCAGGCTGTGAAGCCCTATAGCGATCGTGAAGTGGTGGAGTTTCCTGCCCCCTATGGTCGTCTTGGTGTGTATTGGTTTGATGTGCCAGAGGCATTCACCATTCCCAGCGCCTTTCCTGTCAAAACGGTCATTACCAAATTTGGCACGGTGCCCGATTTCTACAACTTTCTCACCTGGAGCGTGGCACGCTGGTGGCATCCACGGCTCTTGCAAACTCGTGCTGTGATCGAGTTTTTGTCGTACGTGAGCCACTTCATGACGGATGTGACTGATCGCTTTAGCGGTATCGGTGTTGCCATTCGAGTAGAAGTCAGTGGGCAGAAAGACGGCAACCCTGCGAAAAGCTACGCCACATTGGTACACGACAATACCGCGATCGCTGCTGGTGCTGGCACGGGTAGCGTGACCCAAATGTTGCTGTCAGGAAAACTTGATAAACCAGGCGTTTGGGCGATCGAAGAGGCATTACCAACCGCTCTCTTTACCCAGGCAATGCACAGCCGTAACGTTGAAATTAAACAGTCTCTACAGATGACAACTTGAACTCTAAACGTTCTCCAAGCTACGATTAAAGGGTCAAGTGGCAGTGAGGTTAACCCTATGGCAATTCGCCAACGACGTTACAGCAAAGAAGAGTTGGCTCAACGTGGGCAAGCGCTCTACGATTCCAGCATTCGGCAGCAAGTCGAGGCAGGAAAGGATGGCAACATCGTGGCGATCGACATTGAAACCGGAGATTTTGAGGTCGATGAAACGGTCATGGGTGCAACCGATCGACTATTTGAGCGTCAGCCCGATGCTCAACCTTGGACGATTCGGATTGGACACAGTGCTGTCTATCACTTTGGTTCAAGGAGTCTGAAAAAGAATTAATGATTCATGGAGTTGTTAATTCTCGTCATGAATTAACGCTTCCCCTTGTCATTGGAAACGCGAATGAGCAACGGGAGTGCGTTAGTACCGTGATTGACACCGGATTTGATGGGTTCCTATCT
>JBGTJW010000308.1:0-2959 GCA_041744955.1 Stenomitos sp.
CTGATCGGCGCTGATGAATACCATGAGCAGGTGCAGAACCATGCGTTCAGGATTCGGCTGGTGCAGTGGCATCTCGAAAAAGCGGTAGCCGTCTATGAGTGGTTGCAGCGCACGTTTCCCGATCAGGCGGTTGCACTGACACAACGGCTGCAACTCACCCCAGAGCAACTGTTGCGCTTCCAAGCGATCAGCGCGCAAATGTACATCCCTTATGATGCCGCAACCGGGCTGATCGAGCAGTTCGAGGGGTTTTTCCAGCTCAAGGATATCGACTTAAGCGAGTACGAACCCCGCTATCGCTCAATGCAAGCGGTGCTCGGCATGGACGAAACGAATCAGCGGCAGGTGCTTAAGCAACCCGATGTACTGATGCTCCTCTACCTGATGCGAGACACGCCAGCCTTTCTGGATCGTCATGATGTGCTGCAAAAGAACTGGGACTATTACGCTCCTCGCACAGATATCACCTACGGCTCGTCCCTTGGTCCAGCCATTCACGCCATCCACGCCGCCAACCTGGGTGCAGCAGCCGAGGCTTATACACATTTTATGCAGGCAGCCCTGGTCGATCTCGAAGATACTCGTGGTAATACAGCCGATGGCATTCATGCGGCTTCGGCAGGTGGTGTCTGGCAAGCAGTAGTGTTCGGTTTCGGCGGTATTCAACTCAAGGAGAGCGGTCCTGTCGCGTCTCCCCATCTCCCTCCCACTTGGACTCGTCTCAAATTCAAACTTAACTGGCACGGCACTTGGCACAGCTTTGATCTAGCGCCCTCACCTTCGCAAGCGCCTAACTCTCAAGCACCTGACATCAAGGGCTTCATCTTTGACCTAGATGGGGTGCTGACGGACACTGCCGAATGGCACTACCAGGCGTGGCAACGACTGGCGGACGAAGAGGGCTTGCCCTTCGATCGACAGGCAAATGAGGCGCTGCGGGGTGTCTCTCGGCGCGAATCACTGCTGTTGATCGTGGGCAAGAAGCCTTACTCAGAAGCCGCACTCCAGGCGCTGATGGAGCGCAAAAACCGCTACTATGTGGCATCGATCCAGGACATCACCCCTCAAGATGTATTGCCAGGAGTGGTTGATCTCTTAGATGAACTTAGACGATCGGGCATCAAAATCGCGATCGGCTCTGCCAGCAAGAATGCTAAAACCGTGATTGAGAAATTAGGGATTGCCGATCGCGTAGATGCGATCGCCGATGGCTACAGTGTCGAGCACCCGAAGCCTGCCCCTGACCTCTTTCTGTATGCCGCGACTCAGTTAGGACTTGACCCTGCCCATTGTGTGGTAGTGGAAGATGCCCCGGCTGGCATTGCCGCCGCGATCGCCGCCGATATGTGGACGATTGGACTTGGTCCTGTCGATCGAGTAGGCGCTGCCCATGTTGTACTACCAAACCTGATGGGCGTTCATCTGGCTGATCTACAAACTAAATTAGGCAGCAGCTTGGAAACCAGTCACTCGTAGAGGTTCCGGGACGCTAGGCTATCTCATTGCCAGGAACGAGGTGACAGCCATCCTGCGAGCCAACAATTGCAGAGACGCTTGCCTGACAAGTTTTGCGGTTTCTAGAAAAACGGCAGCGCTTTAACAGCGATCTAAGCCAGACCAGCAGATACTGCCATTTGGCATGACGGTCCCATCACAACTTGCTGCTTCCAGGCTTGTGCCCTCTAAATTGGCTCCGTTGAGATTGGCTCCCTCCATGTGTGTGCCTTGAAGATTGGCATAGCTCAGGTCAGCCCCAATCAGATTCGCCTGTTGCAGGTTCGCGTCTTTAAGATTGGCTCCGATCAAACTCACGCTTGGTAAGTAAGCGCCCTGTAAATTCACGCCCTCCAAATAGGCACCCTTGAACTTACGTGCGCCTGCGTGGTAGCGGACTAGCAACTCGCGTGCACTATGTACCGGTTGGTTAAACAAAATTTCTCCGTGGCAAAACTGTGCCATTTAGCAGATGACAGATTGCTGCAATGTTCTCTCGCAGCAACCATACTCTCCTCTACGATAGACCTTCTGAGCTAGCAAATGATCGCTATGCTGGCAGCGAGTCAGCGTGGCATCGCTGGGCGGGCTGTGGCAGGACGATCGCACCCAGCCTCTCAGTTGACTGATTTCAGCTCAGTCAAGGCTCTTGTAACATGAGGGTGCTCAGGGAAAGCTTGGCAGTCAATGTGTTCAAGCAGTCATCCCAGCAAGTTGCTCAAGTGAGGTTGACAAATTGCTTCAGATCACACCCATTGGGAGCTGCTAGCCATGAAGGTTGCCTTTTTTAGTACCCAAGCGTACGATCGCCAAGCGTTTGAAGCTGCAAACGTTCACTATCAGCATGAACTGACCTTCTTTGATACCCAACTGAATCGCCATTCAGCCGTATTGGCAGCCGCTTTTTCAGTCGTGTGTCTGTTCGTCAACGATCATGCCGATGGGGCCACGTTGGCACTGCTGGCTGCCAGTGGCACGCGTCTGCTGGCACTGCGTTGTGCTGGTTTTAATCTGGTTGATCTGAAGCAGGCAGCGGCCTTAGGCATGCAGGTGGTACGGGTGCCTGCCTACTCTCCCTACGCGGTTGCCGAACACGCCGTTGCCTTGGTGCTGACACTGAATCGCAAACTCTACAGAGCCTATAATCGAGTCCGAGACGATAACTTCTCCCTGGAGGGCTTGTTAGGCTTTGATCTGCATGGCTGTACGGTTGGCGTGGTGGGTACAGGCAGGATCGGCATGGTGTTTGCCCAGATTATGCAGGGGTTTGGTTGCTCGTTGTTAGGCTACGATGCTTATCCCAATGCTCAGTTTGAAGCGATCGGGACGGCACGCTATGTTCGACTGCCGGAACTATTGTCTCAAGCTGACATCATTTCGCTCCACTGTCCGCTCTTACCGGAGACGCATCATCTCATTAATGCAGAGACGATCGCCCAAATGAAGACGGGTGTCATGCTGATTA
>JBGTJW010000309.1:0-7757 GCA_041744955.1 Stenomitos sp.
GACTAATTGCCTCATCGTTTTCCCTCACCCGCCAGCAGTCAGAAATGGTTCATGCACTGATAACTAACCATCGTGTTCAGTGGAGAAATGTAGACAGAGCAACCCAGAAGTATCGAGGAGCATTATTCTCCCTCGTGGGTGCTGGCATACTCTCTCACCAGATCTGCATCAATGCTTTCGTTGTCTAAATCTGTAGAATCGTCTAGTGCTAACGTCCCCAAATGCCGCTCAAACCTTGCCCGCACCGCGTTTTTCTCAGCCTCATCCAAAAGTAGCTTGAAAGCCTGTGGAAATTGTTGCTCCAGCAGGGTGGCGGCTAACTGCGCTGGAGACATCCCGATCGCCTGTGCTTGTCGCTGAATCGCCACAAACACCTGTTCACTAAGTTCTAATGTCAGGCTTTGGCTCATAGGGGATGAGGAACGCAAAGGTAGACTATGACTATAACTTTTCTAAAACTACAGCGATCCTGCTTGATTCTTGAAGGGAAAAAGGATTGAAAATCATATCCTATAACGATTCTTGTCTCAGAAATCATCTAGGGTTGCTGTAGTAGCTTTGGACTGGACTGAAGTACTTATCCACTAAAGTCCACATGCCTTAACGAGAGAGAAGATCTTCGTCCTATTCATACCATTGAGCCAATAAACTCCCTGTCCCCCCCAAGCCAAAATTGCGGGAAGATGTCCTCTCGGAGCTTTTTCGTTGAAAGTATAATTTTGATACACGTACCAACTGAGCCAACCTACCAATCCTTTTGGATTTCTCCAGCCCACAGCTTCTCCAAAATTTTCCCAATCTTTGTTGTATGAGGTTGGGCTACCGAAGTTTCTCCAAACGTTTTTTTGTACACTAAAGCCAAACTTGCCCTGGCTGTATTTCACCCATAAGCTGTCAATATTACGTAAATCCAAGCAGGGAAAGTCTTCAATATCTTCAGCTCGTAACCATCTCTCTTTTTGTCGATGCATCACTTCACACATACGTTCAGCCGTTTCCTGGTCGGCGGCTTTCCAGTCTTGAGCGACTAACAGGTCTCGCAGTTTGGCATAATAGTTGATCCCAAATCGTTCTGAACTCAGGTCGTCTGTATCTAGCTCGGGTTGATTAGCAGCGGGTTGTTTTTGCCGGTCCGCTTCGACTTGCTGGCGTTTTAGTTCTGCGACATATCCTTCCAAATCATGACCATTCAGAAGTTGCAGTTCAACAGGAGCAACATCTTCCTTTCGCAACTTCAAATGATCTCGAAGATCAATAAGATCTTCTATAACTTTTGGGCTGAGTATTCTTTCCTCCTCTAGACATTTTCTGAGAACGTCGTAATACTCTTCTAGCTTCCTTTGGTACTCTCGATGAGGTTGCAGTACCTCCTCTTCGATCGCTTCCGCTTCTACGTCTGAAATCCCCAGTTCTTGACGGAGCGAAAGTAATATCCGTCTCGCGGGAATCGAGAATTGTCCGGATTTGGCTCGACGCTCAGCTTCCTTGCGGTATTTGACTTTGGGGTCATCTTGGGGTGATCGTGCCAACTGAATCCGATAACCTTCATCCTTGAGGGTAATGATTTTCGGACTCATGGCAGGTGAGGTTGCTTCGACCTTCCGCCCTGCAAACCGATGGAGTTCCTCAACCGTGATCACCCCATCGCCATCTTCATCAGCGGCTCCGCTGGCAATACCTTCCACTAGATAGCGGGTATAGATGGACAGATCCGCGTCCTTTTCTTCAAAGGAATAATCCACCGCACTGGTGGAGGTCAGCACCACTCGCCCCTCGGCTCCCAGTTGCTCTTGCAGTGGAACTTCGCCATCATCCCGCGCCACCCACTCGCCAAAGGCTCCGCTAAAGCAGCAGTCGAGGATGAGCACCTGATATTTGGCTTTGCAGGCGCGAATCCAGTCGTGGATGGACCGAGCAGAGGTGGCAGTGGACGTGAGTAGGAGATTGCGCTGTTTCTCTGTGTTACGCGCAGCGAAAAAGAGTTCGCGGCGATCGTCCTTTACCCCATGCCCAGAAAAGAACAACAAAACCAGATCATCCGGTTCACGCCCCTGGAACCATAACTCGATTTCTCCAGCCATTTCCGCCTGAGTTGGGTTGATGACGGGCTTCACCTCGTCAAACCCACCCATCTGAGGATTCTGCAAGACCTCAGCAAAAGCAACAACATCTCTGGGAGCAGCGGGTAAGGACGTTAACCCCTCACCGTATTCTCCGACACCAATTAAGAGGGCGTATTTTCCCATGAAGATTGCGAATGAATGGAATTTTATTGTTTAGATAATTCTTTCTTTTCCAAGATCTTAATCCGCAAGTTCGCCAAACGCTCAATAGTATCTGCTGCCTGATCAAGTTCCTGCTTATTGCGGTACTCAATGTTGTAAGTCATCCCGTCAATTTCGCCAGAAAGCTTCAGGGTTTTGCCATAGCGTAGATTTCCCAGGTAATCCATGACCTTACCCAGATTTTCGCGGTTAATTTTTGTCGTAAGGATACCGACTAAAAAAGCCGCTACTCCAGACTTAGCCGCCTCTGGGATATCCGTTTCCCTCGCTAGTCGAGCCTCCTCTACTAAGTCGCCCGACTGCATTTCGTCGGCAATATTGAGTAAAAAGTCTTCTAAGTCGGCACGATCGAGGTCTAGACCTGCTTCGCTGAAATCAATGAGGACAGTGGATGATGTGGGCATGGTGATTCCTGGCAAACTTAATGGCTCTCAGCCAATCATATTATTTAGACACAAGGAAATCTAAATGGGAATGCAATTTGGCGCTTAACTTCAAAATGAATCTTGAAGACTTAAGTTAATTCCTCCAAGGTGTCTTCACCCTTAACTCAAGCCAGCTAACAACTGTTTAAGCTCAAACGTGAGAACGCAAAACTTTTATCCTTTCTTCAGCCGTTGGCACGTCGGACAGAAGTGCGCCGATCGCCCTGCCATTCTAAGGCGTTCGATCGCCGTTGTACAATTGCGGCAAACATCGCCATCTCGCCCATAGACCCAGGCAGAGCCGCCGTAGTTACCGTTGACCCCTGCCACACTGCGAAACGTGCGAAACGTGGTGCCTTTTGCCTCAATGCTTGCCTCAAGGACTTGAATAATGTGCGATCGCAGTCGCTCAATTTGCGACGGCTTCAGATCAATGCAAAGCGTTTGGGGATGAATGCCGCTGAGAAAGAGCGCTTCATCCGCGTAGATATTACCAATGCCAGCGACGATCGACTGATCTAGCAGCGCATTTTTGATTGGACGGCGGCGCTGGAGTTTTTGAGTAAAATAGGGAACCGAAAACTCTTCGGAAAACGGCTCTGGTCCAAGCTGTTGCAAGCCTGTGATGATCTGTTCTGGCTCATGCTCTGGCGGCACCCACCACATCTGCCCAAACGTGCGCTGATCCACAAAGCGCAATTCCTTACCCGCCCCAAAAAATAATCGAACTCTGGTGTGTTTTTCCAGTGGTTCGGTTTGGTCTACCCACAGCAGTTGCCCTGTCATGCGGAGATGGACACCGAGCCAGGAGAGGTGAGGAGTGAGGGGTGAGGGAGTCGGGAGTCGGGAGTCGGGAGTCGGGAGTGGGAAGGGGGAAGTTGAATAGGTGGCTGAGGGGGAAGCGGCGATCGGGCGATACGGTAGTGCAGAAACTCTAGATCTGTTGACGGCTGACGGCTGACGGCTGACGGCTGACCGCTCTAATTCAGCTAACAAATACTTACCGCGACGATGCCACTGGGCGATCGCAGTTCCTTTCAATCCCGTCAAAAAATCTGGCACTGAAAAAGGGTGGGCGATGGTGCGATCAAGCAACACATCCCCACCCTGAATTGTTTGGTGCAGGGTTACGTCGTTTAAACCCCGCCGAACGGTTTCAACTTCGGGCAATTCAGGCACAGGATGCTGTAAACCCTAGACAACGAACTCCAGTTTAGCGTCCCTTGTCTCTTGTCTGAAGTCCGAGACAACCTATCTTGCCTCAGTACCCTGGTTAGCATCCCCTTCAACGCCAGTGCTGCCGCCGGGAGCATCTGCTGTAGGCGCAGGTGATGCACCTGTACCTGTCTCTGCACCGCCGCCCGTTTTGCGGATGCCAGCTTCTATAGGCGTTTGCTTACCGCCCGAAGCTGCTTTGCTGCCTGCTTTCTTAGATGGGGGTGCTACTTCAACCACTTCATTGGCAGCGAAGTTGTTGGTGTTCACGCCCGCATAGTTAACCTTGTCGAACCGCACAATCACCGAGTATTTAATGCCGCTCTGATCGATCGATGCTACTGTTCCATAGTCCTGGAACCAGTAAGACTCTTTACGAAGAATTTTGACTTTAGAACCGCGCTGAACCATGAGTGTTTTTCCCTCTTGATTGTTAAGCTTTAACTCATACAGCTTTATTGCCCTTTACTTTACTACGAACCGGAGACACATTCAGCGCAGGCATCAGTGGTTGCAACAATCTGAAATATTTGGTGGTCAGGAGTCAGAAGTCAAAAGCAAAACTTAGAACTCAAAACTCAAAACTTAGAACTCAAAACTGGACTCACCCCTCACTCCTCACCCGTAATTCCTTCCTCGCCACTGCGTTGGCGTTTGGATCGAAGATAGGAAGATCCGCAGTACGGCGATCGGATCTGCCAGGGGCGAGAGCCAGAACAGCCAGGATGTCTTTGCCTGAGTGCGATCGCAGGAAGGCGAGATTGCAAACGTCAGCCCCACACGGATTAGCACCAGCAAGACATTCAAGCTAAACGCAGCCAGCACCACAGGCGCACTGCCACCGCTAGTTACGTCATGTAGCAGCAGCAGCACGATCGGGATGGGGAGTCCTTGCACTGCCAGCAGCAGCAACCAATCGCCCCAAACTTGACCAGGAGAAGCAGCATCTTTGAGGTCGAGCGATCGTCCCCATTCGCGCCAGGTTTCGGCGGCACCTTCATACATCCGCACTTTCAGCAGGTTTGCGCCATCCAAAAAAGCGACATTCGCACCCTGAGCCGCGATCGCGCGTGCCAGCGTCACATCATCACAAAAGGAGCGACGGGCAACCGTGTAGCCACCCACCTGAGCAAGCTGCGATCGACGGCAAAAAAAGCATTGTCCATTCGCCATCACGCGATCGGGACGATTTCCTGTTTCACCAGCCGGACCAAAACGATAGACCAGCGTCAGTAGCAGCGCCGGATGCAGCAGCAGTTCACCTGGATACTTCAGGAGAAACTGTGGTGCCAGCGAGATCAGGTCATAACCCTCACGTTGTGCGGTTTCAAGTAGGCTGGCAACTAATCCCGGCTGAGGTTGCGTGTCCGCATCAATGCCCAATACCCAATCGCTCTTTTCAGCACTCGACAAAAAGCCGTGATGCAGTGCCCACGGACGACCCACCCAATCACTGGGCAGTGGATCATCATTTAAGAGACGAAAGCGTGGATCAGTTTCCTGGGCGGTCTTTACTAGCTCTGGAGTGCGGTCAGTGGAGTAACTGTCTACAACCAGAATCTCCCGCACCTCATAGCTTTGACGGCTCAACCCAGCAAGACAGGGCGTAAGACGCTCTGCCTCATTTAGCGTTGGCACAACGACGCTCACTGTACCTAACTGCTCTGGCGTTGGTGCCTTGGGCTGCAAGGGCGGATAGCGACCAGGACCGCGCAACAAACGGGATAGCAAAAGGGCTGTGGCTGGTAGTTGCGCTAGCAGCAGCACTAGCAATAATGCGTCTCTGATCACGAGGATGATTTTGATACAGCCGCAAGAGGCACCGTTGATACATCACTCTGCGAAACTGCTGCCTTGCTTGCCTCGCTGCGGGCAGTCGCATCGGATGGGATGAGGATGATTGTCGGCTCGATCGCGGCGGTAGGCTTAGCGACCCACCAAAGCCCGATCGCAGGCAACACACCCAACAGAGCACCGATCGCAGTCGGAATCCAAAACCGTACATCTAGCTGGTTCAGCGTGATAACGGCTCCAAAAGCAAAATTCACCAGATAAATGACAAGCGGCACCGTTAATTGAGCGCGCGTAAGGGTGATGGTCGTGTTGCGCCAAAAGAGCGCTCCAACAGACATGAACAATGCCCCTGTACCCAACCAACCCGTCAGATTGCGGTACGGCATCCCAAAAAACTGACCCGGATCGCGGAACTCCCAAAAGGGATACGCTGTCTGGCTCATAGCCGGATCAAGCACGAAGTCCCAGGCGGTAAGAAGCAGAGAGCCAAGCGCGATCGCACTCACCTGTTTAAACCAACCTTTAAGACCGATCGACCCTAGCCCAACCCATGCCAGCAGATAGGTAGACAACCCAACGTAGAACCACGAAAGGGGAATCGTAAAGGGCACCAAGCCAGCAATCTTGTAGCCCAAGCCATTGAGATAGCCATAGTGTCCAAACGGAAAACCCGTGCTGGTGCCCAGCAACTCGCTGCTTAACGATAGCCCCATCGACGGCAGCATAAACAATAAACAGGCACGCCAGCCCAACGTACGAGACGCATAAAGAGCGACGGTCACCGCTCCTAAAAGAATATAGACAACGCCACCCCCTGCCATGCTCCAGCCAAAAAGACCTTGACCAAAGGCAGGCAACGTAGCAATAAACTCAGGGTTAGGCAAAACCAACAATAGCCCTGCCAGCCCAAACACTAACGATAGAATATGACCCGTCAGGCAGAAACGCTCGATCGCAACCAGTTGTCTCATGGAGACTCCTCAAAACACAGGGTACTGAAAAACCGCTAGCTATAAGTTTACAAATGTTTATGTAAATAGTGCAGACTGCGATCGCTTTTTCGATGAGATTAGTGAAAAAAGACAAGAGTAGCAAGTGAGAAGCTGACCAGATACCTGGTAACCAACAGCACAATCAGCTCTAAAGCCGTCCCCCCATACTTCACCAATCTTGCGTGGCGTGTGGATTAGAGGCATGGAGATCAGCGATCGCCGATGCCGCTAATGGTTCACCTTCGCGTTGAGCAGATATGATATCCTAAACTAAAGCAAAGCAGTAGAAGCTTTTTGCTTTAGCGGGATGTGGCGCAGCTTGGTAGCGCACTTCGTTCGGGACGAAGGGGCCGCTGGTTCGAATCCAGTCATCCCGATTTTATTTGAATACCTTTATGTCCGTTAAAGAGCTATTTGTCAGTTTTAAATAGCTCTTGTCAAGAACTTATGTTGAACAACGTTATTTTGCAGATCCTGCAGGACAACGCCTACATGACCTGCAAAATAACTTGGGAAAAACAGTTTTAAATAGCTATAGCAAAAGAATAAATGCACGTCTTATTTAGCCTCAGGAATCATGTCTGCAAAAAGGCAGTTCCTTAATCTGCGTGTTATCCCGAACGAAGTGCGCCTTTTTATCCACCATGATGACATGCTCTCTCCTAACCACATTGAGCCAAAAGTCGATGGCGACGATGGCTTTAGCAGAGACGGCGCGGTTCGTGTTTTACTTTCTAACCACATTGAGCCAAAAGTCGATGGCGACCCCGGCTGCTCAAACCCTTGCCCTGACTTGGTTCTTTACCTGGTTTTGGCAGATCTTCTTGATCCGCTTAAAGACCCAAAACTATTCCTCTAAAGGAAAAATTTTGTCTCTGATCACTAGGTTAATCTTCAGTCCAGTAAAGGTTTGAACGATTTTGGCAAGCCTACCGGGGATTTTGCCCCCGCTTTGGTTTGCCAAATAGAAGGATTGGTGGATACTCAGTGGAAAACCTCTGAGCGTAATCGGTAGTTGCCTTTGGATATATCCCTACCCTTATTTC
>JBGTJW010000310.1:0-8606 GCA_041744955.1 Stenomitos sp.
TGCGGCAGGTGGTGCAGCAACAGCTGGGTCGATCGGGTCGTTTTTAGGTGCGAAAGGTGGCGGTGAGTGGCAGCTATGCACTGGTGTCCTGGAATGAGGGCGAAGCAGGTGGACAAGCGGTTCTGCAAAAGCAGTCTCACCGATGGACACTGCTGACCCACGGTGGTGGTTGGCTGGGGCTGAGGGGGTTGACCAGCAATGGAGTGCCTCGGACTCTTGCCGAACAACTGCTTAACCAGCTTGATCCAAATTGGCGCAAGTACGAGTAATACGGGAGGTTCACTGATGACGGACACACGTTCACGACAAACGACACCGGAGTTGCCACCACCACCACTCTGGCTACGGCAGTGCAGCCGCTGGTTTCGGCTGGGCTTGGGTCTCTTTCTACTGCTGTCGGTGCTGTTGGGCACGATGGGCTGCGCGGTCAAAGCCACCAGTGTTCCCTGGCGCAAGGCAACCGACATTGCACCCAAACCGTTGATTGAACAGGTGATTGCTCAAAATACGGCGACAACAGGACAGGAGGCTCAAGTATTAGCTGACACGATGCAGGCGTGGCAGATACAGGGTAAGGATGGCAAGCTGCTGCTGTTTCACTTCAACACGCCCAATCTCTGTGGAACGTTGGGTTGCCTGTATGTTGGGGTATGGGAGCGAGAAGCCGGGTCTCCCGTCCAGGTGTTGTCGTCCTACCTCAATCCCAACCTGCCCCCTGACCAACCGCTGTTTGAAGTAGCCCAGCGCCAGGATGATGCGGCATTGCCTTGCCTACAGGTACAACAGGCAGAGTCAGCGCGGTTACGGCAAAATACGCTGTGTCTGGTCGAAACCCGCTATCAGGTAGTGGATAGCAGGCTGCTGGAGTAACGGATTGATGGCATTTCTCCTGCCTCCCCCACCCATAAGGCACAATAAAGGATAAGCCTGGTACCCCCAACTCTTACCATGAACCAGCGTTCTTACCCTGTACCGCAAATGGAGCCACCCCTCTCACCGAGGGAAACGTTGCCAACGATGGATGATTTGCCCAGTGAAGACCCTGAGGAGTCTGGTTTGCCGGATGAATTTCACGATTTGCAACCCCAGTTGCTGAGCGCGACGCTGCGCCTCAGTAGTTATGCGCGAGACCAAATTTTTACCGGGACGGATCTCAACCTTTACTATGATGTTCGCCAGCCTCAGTGGTACAAACGTCCAGATTGGTTTTTAGTGGTGGGGGTGCCCCGGCTTTATGATGGGACGGATTTGCGATCGAGCTACGTCATCTGGCAGGAAGGGGTTGATCCCTTTGTGGTGGTGGAGTTGCTGTCACCGGGCACCGAGAAAGAAGATCTGGGGGAGTACGCGGCATTGGGGGAGGGCAGTGGTCTAGGGACTTCTGCACTGAGTCGCGCAACGGATGCCGTACCAGCAGTGGAAAATGGTCAGGCAACCAGAGACATACCACCACGTAAGTGGGAGGTCTATGAGCAAAGACTGCGCGTTCCTTATTACATTGTGTTCAGCCGCTATACGAATCAGGTTCGTTTCTTCCAATTGACGGGGGGACGGTTTCAAGAACAGGCACTTGACCCAACTCAACCTCGCCTTTGGATTCCGGAGTTGGGGTTGGGGTTAGGTCTATGGCAGGGGGAGTTTGAGGGTGTGACGCGCCACTGGTTGCGCTGGTATGACGACCAGGAAAACTGGCTGCCGACGGATGCGGAACGGGCGATACAGGCGGAGGCACAACTGCGGCAGGTGGGGGTGAATTTGTTGCAACAGGGGATGACGGTGGAGCAGGTAGCTCAGGTGACGGGGTTATCATTAGAGCAGGTTCAGGGGATAATGGATGGACGTTAAGCCACTCTAAGTTGTTGGTTTGGTATTACTGCTTAAACCTTAAGCTTCTTCTAAAGCAATCAAAGAAACTAAATAGGCATCATCCAAGCACCCAAAGGACCAGCATTGATCGTTACCGTTTGACGTTGAAAAGTGCCAGCATTGCTTATTCGTAGATAAGTTAATCGAATTGAGTTACCTGGGATAGCGTCACGTAGAGCCATTGTTATGTCATCCATATTTGCAATCGTTTTGCCCCCATATCCGAGAATAATATCTCCGGCTTTGAGACCTCCATGCTCTGCGGCTCCTCCATTTACGATTTCGTACAGATAGACTCCTCCATTAACGCCAAAATTGCCCAATTGAAGTGTAAATTGTTGAGCAGTCCGAGTATATTGTTTTGCAGTTGGATCTTTCTCCGCAAACATCTCACCATAACGAGAGAAAGCTGCAATTGCTTCGGTTGTGCGCCCTAACTGACGTAAGCTGACAGCTTTCCCTAAAACGACGTTCCATGGATCGGAAGGTTTGATAACTAGCTGTTCGTTGAGTTTCTCATATTCATTTAGTGCTGAATCTCGAATAGTTTTAGCTTCTTCAACAATTGCAACTCGTTCTGCTAAGAGTTGTTCTGATTCTTGAAGTTGCTTTGCCAATAACTGAGTCGCTTCTCTTGTACTGACTATTTGACGCGGACTAAGATACTGGAGAGCGCCAAGACGGTCCTGAGCATTTGGTAATGGAATTTTTAAGCTGTCTAGTACCATCAAACCAGACAAATGAGCAATTTCAGAACGGTTGATTAATCGTTTTACAGCTAGCTTAATGCGCTTTTCATGATGGGCAATTACTTTTGGATTGGTAGAAGTTCGCGCTGCTATTGAAGATAACTCTTGAAATAGTGACTCTGAGACATCTTGAACTTCTGTTAGGCTGTTGTAAAAAGCTCTAACCCTTTCCGCATCAGCCTTACCTTCGATCAAGACCTGAATGAGTGCTTCCCGCACTTCGTAAAGCGGTCGACTGGCAAAGGCTCCTCGAAGTGAAGATACTTCGTTCTGACGCATCAGCCGACGATATCCTGAAGCAAAACTCTGACTGAATGAGGGAGCAACTTGATCACGAACCTTTTGCAACTGCTCATCGAAATGGTCATCTGCCAATGCGTTACCAACAAAGCCTAAACGGGCATCTAGGTTGGCGATGTTAGTTAAAATCTCTTCTACGATCAGTTGCTTTGCTGCTTCTAGCTTGCGTTGTCTAACTTCTGGCGGATCACCTTCATAAATTGTGAGTTCGTTAGCAACCGTTGCCCCTCTATCAACATTTCCCTTGATGTTGATGATATTTTGTTTGCCTGCAAAAACAATACCAATAGTTCCAACGACTGCTGTTATGGTAGCAACTGCAATATTGACAGGCTTTTTGATGATTTTCACCACCGATGCTTGAATCTGCGTTAAGTTACGCCCTGCTTGACCTAACTGACTGCTCTTAACCGAGGAATCAGAAATGTCAAGGTCTTGATCTGGCTTTGGCGGAATGGAGGGATTTGGACTCATAGTCAGAGGCGAACAGAGAGGTTGCTTGATCCTAATCCCTTAGAAAAAGAAACCAGCTGCAACCCCTAGCCAGGGCGCTAAATGGTCAAATATGGGTTTCACTTTATCCCAAATGCCCTGACCAGCTTTGATCGTCTCATTTGCATCTTTCAAAACCCCAGTGACCTTCTTTAAACTATCTGCAGTGAACTTCTTGTCAGGCTTTTCAGCGCTTACCTCCTCCTTGGCGGCACTTAGATAGCGTAAAGCTTTCTCTTGGGAACTAGAGGGCAAACCAGCAGCCTTTAGCAAATCTTCAAGCTCGGCTAGTAGGGCTATTGCTCCCTCATGCGTCAAAGATTGCGTGGTCGAGCGATGAATATCTTGCTGAGCCTGCGTCAAGTTTTGACCTGCTTGACCAAATTGCCCAGACACTTGGCTACTGCTGATAAAGATAGATTGAGATGGGGAAGCTTTTTCTTCTGCCATGGTATTAAATAAGGTTATACAATCCGCTATCCATTTGCATGCTTTAGCACAATCACCTTACACGTTTCCGGTGTTTTTGAAACCTGTTTACAAGCTTGTATAGCTGCTCGTTCAGCTTCTTTAAGTGTATTTCCCCAAGCACTCCCCCAAGCAAAATCCTTAGCTCTTGCGATAACACCAAAGGCATCTCTGTACCAGAGAACTACTCTACAATCTGATGCTCGGCAAGACTGAATAGCACTATTTTCTGCTTCAGATTGAGTCGGAGCGCCCCAAGAGTATCCAAACTCACCAACCTGTTTAGAGTAGGCAAATGCTGCATAGTAACTAGGCTGTTGAGGTTCTGTATAAGTAGGTGTGTTCGTCCTCCGTCTTGGGTAAGCTGGCGGTGAGACATTCATGCTAGGAAGTCTTGGGACAAGATCCCAGTAACCTGGATTACAAGTGTCTGGTCCTAAGGAGTACTCTGAGGTTCTTCTACACTCTGCATTGACTCTCGGAGACAACATAAAGTTGAAGCCAAGAATAAATGAAGTGACTAAAGGCAATACTATTGCACTGTTTTTCATGCTTGCAACTTTTCCTGTGCTTTCAAGTATGATGACAAAGTTTCCATCATGGTTGGACAGAATTCAATCTAACGAATCCCAAACTTGATATTCAGGCGGATAGAATTTTGGATGAAATATTCAAAATTAAGGGATTAAGCAAGCAGCTCTAGTATAAAGAATCTTGCTAGACTAGACGGCTAAACATACAAAATTCTTTAGGAATAAAAGAAAAACCATCTCTGTACTGCGTTAACTCTAAGAATTAGGGTTGGCGATCTCTGAAACCTTTATCCAGAAAGCCTCATCAAAACCATCTATCTTAAAATCAAGCTGTGACACAGCATAAGCTATTCTGTGGAAACACAGCTATCGAAAGTCATCTAATGGAGCGATCTTCCCTCACAATTTGTCAGGCTGTCAGTCTTCAACTTCAGGAGCACGATACGCGCGCTGCACAGGCTACGCCATCACCCTCACTCAATTGATTTACTTCCAACCAAGTCAGCATTTCACCCAAAGGGGTGAAAGCGAGCAACATCTCGGTCAACGCCTATAGTTAGGGTAATGGTAGTGATTTTACCCGCGATAGCAGTTCCAAGGGGATGAGCCAACCATCCCCACGATCGCTACCCCCTATTCCTCATCGTCCTCATCATCCAGGTCGAAGTCATCGTCGAGGTCATCTTCCAGTTCCAGATCCTCGTCGTCCACAGTTTCTGCCTGCGTATCGATAAAATCCTCCTCCTCTTCAAAGTCGTCACCAAGAGGCTTGGCATAACGCAGATTGCGCTTCGGCTCCACAACAGTAGTCACCGCTTTCGTGCCACTTGCCTCTGACAGTGCAGGCAGTGCTTGGGGTTCTGTAAAGCCCGCAATATCGTCATGGATACCCCAAACCAGTGCTTTCGTTGTGGGCGCACCCAAAAAGAGCCTGGGTAAGTTATCCGGTGCTGGACTGGTGATCACCTCCGTCTTACAACACCAGGATTTGTTCTTGCCCTCCCCTTCCTTGACCGCTTTGAACTCAACCTCCAGCACGCCCAAGCTCCGCCACTTATCACTCTTGCCGGAATACCGCTGTCCTGTAAATTCAGCAAAAGCTTTCTCCAGCTTGCGGTAGTACTCCTCACGGGCAGATTTGAAACTCCAGAGCGCTACATTCTTGAAACGCACGACGATTGGGGTCATGTGCAGCGGTTGATTGTCCTCATCCAGGAAGACCAGCGCGTGTTCCGCGCAAACATCCATCGTTTTCTTGTCGAGGTTGGGACGATAGTCCTCATAGGGTCCAACTACGGTACTGCCGACCGCTTCCACGTCAGACTTGTAGCGAATATACTCCGGTACAAACGCCAGGATCAACAGCCGCGCCTCACTGATCAACAGCCCTGTAACTTCATTCTCACCAAACGTGATATTGCTGAGTTCCTCCTCAGTCGGAATTTCCAACCAGCCTGCTTTGTCGAGCTGATCCAGCGGCACGAGGATGCCAGCGGGTTTGTCATTCACCACAATGCCGTAAGGCAGTTGCGGACGACGCACCTGGTTGTAGGCTTCGTCTAGCAAATCAGCATCAATTTCAAACGTTGTCTTTCGTTTACCTGCTCCATTTCCAGTACTATTGCCTGCACGAGTTTTTGAATGACGAGTGGTTGATGCGGTCTCGGTTGCAGCAGCTTTGCGCATGGTAGTTTTCGCTGCGGTTCGGGGCGTTGCCATAAAAGATCCCTTTGAATGCTTCTCCCCATCCAGGCGATAGCCCTTCACCCCTGTCTGGCGATAGACGATCGGCACGCTCCCGACGCTTGCAATAGGAGGGTTGATTCGCGAGGAAAACCTCATGCTGGCATCGATCGATTTGGGCGGACTACTGCGGCAGTTCAGTAACCCTGAAGGCTGGCTCATGGTGGGCATGCTGTTGCTCCTGCTGTTGCTGGCTCAGGTGATGGGCAAGGGGAAGGGCAAAATCACGACGGGACGAACCGTGGGGGTGAGTGAAAAGCTGGCAGCCACCAATCGGGCCTTGCAGCAACGGCAAGCGATCCGGCAATTGCAGCGCTTCAACCAGCAGGGCAGTGCTACTGAAGAAAAAAAAGCGACCAAGCGTCCGCCTCACAATCGAGTGACGCTCTGGTGTGGCACGCCGCGCTACTGGATGAAAGGAAGATGGCAGGGGTTGGGTGCCTGGCTGCAAACTTTGTTGGGCGCTTCGCCGACCGTCTGGCTCCCGGATGCCCAGCGGAGTGTCTTGGTGGTTGGTTCACCAGGAAGTGGTAAAACGGTCAGCGTCATCGATCGGGCGATCGAGAGTGCTTTTGCTCAGGGCATTCCCGTGCTGCTGTATGACAAGAAAGGATCACAGATGCAGCTCCACGCACCGTTAGCCGCACGCTATGGCTATGAGGTGCACATCTTCGCACCGGGTGAATCCTTTAGTGGCGTGCTCAACCCACTCGACTTTTTGCGCGATGCGACGGACGCCGTGATGGCAGGTGAATTGGGGTCCGTCATTAACCGCAATGCAGCGATCGGTGGCAAGAGTGATGAGTTTTTCTCGAAGGCGGGAGACCTGCTGGCAAAGGCATTGATGCAACTGGCAAAGGGTACTGATTATCCCGATCTGGCAATGGTCTATGCACTGCTGCGGCTGCCCAATCTGGTGAGCCGGATTGACTACGCGATCCAAACCAAGCGCATCAGTGAATGGGTTGCCACCAGCTTTAACCAGTTCCTCAGCGCCAAAGAAGCGGAGAAGACCATTTCGGGGATTCTAACGACAGCGGCTGGCACTTTTTCGTCCTTCATTCAGGCGGACTTGCTGCGGGTATTTATTGGGCAATCCACCATCCCATCACGGATTGAAGGCAAGCAACTAATCATCTTTAAGTTGGATGATGCGCGGCGATCGGTCGTCAGTCCCCTACTGGCAGCCGCTCTACACCTATGCATCGTGGCGAATCTTTCTACCCCGCGCCGTGACCCGATCGCCATTTTTCTGGATGAGTTGCCTTCGCTCAAACTGGACAAGTTGCCGCAGTGGATTAATGAATACCGCTCGAATGGCGGCTGTTTTATGTTGGGGATTCAGTCGCTGAACCAGCTTTATGAAACCTATGGTGAAAAGATGGGAGCGGCGATCGCGTCGGCGTGCAGCACCCACATTCTGTTCAACCCCGGCGACACCAAAACGGCGGAGGAATACTCCAAACGCTATGGCGAAAAAGAAGTCCTGATCCGGAATAAAGCCACCAGTCGCTCGATGGGGCAACACGCCAGCTATTCCACCAGTTGGAATGAGTCGTTGCAGAAAGTACCCTTGTTCACCGTTGACCAGATTCTGCGCTTTTCCGAAGGACAGTGCATCCTTTCCAGCCCTGGTTATCGGGCAGGCACCGAAGGCTCCGTACCTTATCCACTCAAAATTACGATTCCCGGTGCCGATAAGAAACGAGCAGCGGAAAGTGAACCCTTATGGGAGCAATACCTGCGTCCGGCACTGCAAAAGCAAGTATCAGACATTGATCCAGACAGCCTGATGCAGGGGCTATATGAGCGCATTCGCTTGTCAGAAGCACTGTTGCCGCTACCGGAGAACGGTCAACCCTCTGGTGCATCCATGTCACAACCTGTTCCTGATCCAAAACGCCCCACCCTCACCAAACGCCCCAGCACCGATGCTTTGGACTACATGGCATAGCATTCAGATCAGTTGGTCAGGGGATAAATGGCTCTCCACAGCGCAGGCAGCAATAGCTTTGCTCCCAGGCTGCCAACCTCGGACGATACACCTCCTGCTCATACGCCTGATTCATTTGGTGCGCTTTGTAAGTCGCCCAAACCAGCAGTACTGGCAACCCAACGATGCCAAGAGTGTATAGGTGAGGCAGGAAGCGTTCGGCAGCGCGATCGAGGAAAATGAATGCCTTCACTGTTGTGATGAGAATTGTGGCAATGAAACCTATGGAGCATAAAGCAGGAATCGCGTAGCAGCCATTCCCTGGTTGCCGCTTTTCTGGTGGGGCAAGCCGTTGTGCCAATAAGGATGCTGTGAGTTGGGAGCCGCGATAAACACCGCCGCTGGGGTAACCGCCAATGTTGACGTAATGTCCACGGATTGCTGTCTGGTGAGTGCCTGCTTCGTACAGCAACGTTACCTTACGCGTGTGGCGGCTCTGACATTCAGGGCAGGGCGGACAGG
>JBGTJW010000311.1:0-6441 GCA_041744955.1 Stenomitos sp.
AGCGATCGCGCTTAGTGTCTCGCTGCCCTTAGCAGTGCGAGCGCTGCCACAAACGAGCCATTTTCTCACTCGTCTATCAGTACAAGAGCAAGCCACTTTAACAGCCGGAGATGCTGTAGTGGTGGTGGGTAAGAATGGTCACTACACAGGACGGATATTAATTACAGCACCGATCGACATTACCTGGAATGTCTTAACTGATTACAACCACTTCAAGAATTTTCTTCCCGGTGTGGTATCTAGTCGGATTTTAGAAACCCAGGGGAACCGCACCATATTTGAACAGGTCAATCAGGTCAGAGTCTTGTTGTTTACGCAAAAAAGTCGATTGGTCATAACTGCTTTCAAGCAATACCCTCAGGAAATTACTTTTCAACTCAAAGAAGGAGCGATCAAAGCTCTTAAGGGTTCATGGAAATTAGAACCACTTGCACCCAACCAAGTCTTGATTACACAAGATGTTATTTTTGACCCAGGTAATTCAGTCACGCGTAGTCTGGCATTCACAATTTACAAAAATGAGTTAGTCAACTCGCTGAAAGCCATTAAGCAAGAGACAGAACGCCGAGCGGCGCAACCCTAGAATTCGTAGTTGAATGCGCTTAGCAGGACGGGTGCAGGCGATCGCTTGCGTTTGGTGTCTACCGTTTTCGGGTTTGCCATCAGTGACACATAGCCGAATCGCTCTTCAGCACTGTGAGAACGAATCAGAGCTTTGCCAACTGGGGAGAGCCGCGAAATCTCGACTGTGCCCCACTTCAGCAGGTGTGAATGAGCAGAAAATATGGTGCCATTCGCCAAGGAGTGGCGTAAACCTGCGAAGCTAGAATCTGTCAGCTTTTTAGGCTCTTGGTCTACTTACAATCATTGCTGCATCACCACAGTTCATCTCAGATGATCAGAGTCCAGAACGCTAGCCTAGAGGCATATTGACTGCTGGTGCCACTCCTTGGCGAATCACAGTAGCTCTTTTGCTCATGTACACCATTGGTGTTCACTGATTTAACAAGCATCAGTATGACGTTTCACGGTCAAACATCGTGTTTGAATCGATGTTTCAATGACGTATAAGTTAGACAAATGCTACTAAAACATTCAAAAGGGGTAGAGCCTCTGTCCCATCTCTACCTAGAAAGATACGAGCCGTCTTTGATGCTTTCTGCTTCAGTGAAAGGTATCAACAGTGAATCAGAGAAAGCTTGCTCATGACCATAGGATGCAAAGTTGAAAGCCTCGCCAAACTCTATTTAGAAGGTGACGCTGTGGAACTTTCTGAAACCACGAGTGCAGCACTGTGCGATTGGCTCTGGGAAGAGTTCCAAAGTAACCCGCTCAATCTGCAATTCTCATGGTACGCACGCTATGACAGTGCCGCCGAGATGTTTGCCGATATGCAGCAAGGTCATCTCTGGGTCTCTGCTGAAAATTACGACACAACGCTGGGGCTTAACCCTATTTATAGCTTCATCCTCCAGGCAATGCATGACGATGACCACTATCGAACTCACAGCGATTTTAGTTTAGAAGGGGAAATTGCCACCTACAATGCCACCGCCAAACGTGCGCCCAGTCTAGACATTCAAAAGATTCTTTACTCCGAAAGTGTGCTGCGATCCGCTGCTTACCTTTTCCTGGGACGTGCGCCGCTCGCCAAAATTGTCTTTCCATGATTTTTTCCGTCACTCATAGAGAGACTCAATCAACAAGTGTCTTGATCGACCTCACTAATCTTCCTGCCACAAAGGAGTAATCCCATGAGCGCAACCCTACTGTCATTGAAAACGACCGCCATTCATTGGGCGGATGTCATTGAGTATCCTCAAACTGGAGTCAAAAGCAAGAGTCTACTAGAAGATGGAAACTGCCGCTATACACTGATGTCACTGGCAGGGGAAACGCAGATCGCAGCACATGCTAATCCTCGCAATGCCACAGTGAATGTCATTGAAGGACAAGGTGTCCTGACTCTAGAAGGTGAAGCGATTGTCCTGGAATTAGGGGTCTTTGTTTTTATCCCTGCTAACGCCCGCCATGCGCTTAAGGCAATGACAAACCTCGCCTTTTTATTGACGCTCTCTGAACAGGTAACGGACTCTAGGCATTGACCTTAAGACATTGACGCCATTTAACGCCCCCAAAAGGGGTACTGTCCCAAGCCATGAGGAAACCAAACATCATGATTCGACTGCTCGTTAACTTTTTGGAAGCCTTGTTAAATACCTTTTATCGGGGTCAAGATCGGGTCTTTGCGCGGTTTTTTGTGCTGGAAACCGTTGCCCGTGTACCCTATTTTGCCTTTACCTCTGTGTTGCACCTCTATGAAACGATGGGCTGGTGGCGCAAATCTGACTGGCTAAAAGTGCATTTTGCGGAGTCCTGGAACGAACTGCACCATCTGCTCATTGCCGAATCGCTTGGTGGCAATGCTCGCTGGTACGATCGCTACCTTGCCCGCATCGGCGGCTTGCTTTACTACTGGATCATTGTTTTGGTGTATATGCTCAACGCTCAGGCTGCCTACAACTTCATGCAACAGGTGGAAGAACATGCCTATCACACCTATGATCTGTTTCTCAAAGAATACGGTGAAGAACTGAAGCAAATGCCTGCTCCAGCAGTCGCACTTAACTACTATCTGGATGGCGATCTGTATATGTTTGATGAATTTCAGACGACGCATCCTGAAGCCTTTCGTCGCCCTCAAATTGAGAATCTCTATGATGTCTTTGTTGCCGTTCGCGAAGATGAATTAGAACATGTCAAGACAATGATTGCGTGTCAGCAACCTGAGGCTCAAGACACATTCCAAAGCCCCCACACCGGCAATCGTCCGGCGTTGCCAGCATCGGTAAGAGCCGCGATCGAGCTAGGCACCGCACAAATTGTACAGGAAGCCGAAAAAGAACCTGTCCACATAGCGTAATCGCTAGAATCGCTGGGTCAGCCGTGCCCCTGCAAACCCCTTCTGAGACCACTTGTTGATCCGTTATGGCAATGCACGCACCCATTAGGACACTCACGGCTGAGCAAGCCTACGAAACTCTGTCAACGCCGGCAGAGGGACTTTCAGAAGTAGAAACAGCGCTCAGAATCAAGCATTACGGGTTTAATGAACTGCCCACGCCTGCCCAACGATCGCTGCTACTGCGCTTCACCGATCAGTTGACCCATTTTATGGCGCTCTTGCTTTGGGTCGCAGTCACACTGGCGTTTATCTCTGGTACACCAGCACTCGGCTGGGCCATCTGGGCCGTGATCTGGATTAATGCTGGGTTCAGTTTTTGGCAAGAATTCCAGGCAGAACAGGCGTTAGCAGCACTTAGTAAAATGTTGCCCGCACGCGCCAAGGTCTACCGAGAGGGCACACTGCGTGAGCTTCCCGTCCGAAAGATCGTGCCGGGCGATGTGACGCAATTGGAAGAGGGCGATCACATCTCGGCTGATGCCAGATTGGTTTCTGCCTAGTCTTGTGCGATTGATGTCTCCGTGCTAACGGGCGAATCGCTGCCGGTGGCTCGCTCGGCAGCACCGGTTGTCACTGCAAAAATGCGTGCCTCTGAAGCGAGCAACCTTGTGTTTGCCGGTGCCACCGTCGCGGCAGGGCGTGGTTTAGCGGTCGTGTACGCGACAGGCACTCAGACCGAGTTTGGTCAGGTCGCTCACCTGACTGCCACCGTGAAGCGAGAACCCAGCACTCTGGAAGTGCAAATTAACCGGGTCGTGCATATCATCACGGCAATCGCCCTCGGTATGGGTGTGCTGGTGTTTCTGCTGACGAACTTTCTGGTGGGCATGGGAGTCAGAGAAAGCTTCATTTTTGCGATCGGGATTATTGTGGCGCTGGTCCCAGAAGGACTGCTGCCAACGGTAACGCTGTCTCTGGCAATGGGTGTCAAGCGCATGGCAAAACGGAATGCCTTGGTGCGTCGCCTTTCAGCAGTGGAGACCTTGAGTGCCACCACGATCATCTGTACAGACAAAACTGGAACATTGACCAAGAATGAGATGACAGTGCGCCAACTGTGGATTCCCTCGGCTGAGATTGAAGTGACGGGAGCAGGCTACGATCCCACAGGCAAAGTGAAAGTGCTAAAGGAGCGCCAGGAGTCACAGGTAAAGCTGCTCTTGGCAGGCGCGGCTCTCTGCTCCAATGCTCACCTGAATCGTCCAGTCGGTTCCAGCCAGTGGCAAGCGCTCGGCGATCCGACCGAAACCGCTCTCCTGGTAGCTGCCGTCAAGAGTGGACTGAGTCTGGAAGCACTACAGCGCCAGCTTCCCAGAATGCAGGAAGTGCCCTTTGATTCGCGCCGGCGGATGATGAGCGTTGTGCTGCAAAGAAGTGCCGATGATGCGGGTTTAGGGTTTGAGTTAGAAGGGCAATCGTCCCAGCTCAAACCGCTCACAGGTGCCTCTCTTATCTTTACTAAGGGATCGCCCTTAGACGTGCTGCAACACTGTCAACAGATTCTGCGCGATGGGCAGATCGAAGCCTTAGTAGAAGCAGACCGGGCAGAGGTCACTGCCGCTAATGATGCACTTGCAAGGCGAGGCTACCGAGTGCTGGGCGTTGCCACCCAGCAGCAAGAAGCGGTGCAGTCGCAAAACGCAGCGGCACTGGAGCAAAAGCTGATTTTTGTTGGTTTGGTAGCCATGATTGACCCGCCCAGACCAGAAGTGGCAGAGGCGATCGCTCAATGCCATCAAGCGGGTATTCAGGTGACGATGGTGACAGGGGACTATGGACTCACTGCGGAAGCGATTGCCCGCCAAATTGGTTTAGTCACTCATGAAGCTAGAGTGGTAACAGGCGAAGCGATGGGGCACCTCTCAGAAGCTCAACTGCGTCAAATCTTGCATCAAAAAGCTGGGTTAATCTTTGCGCGTGTGGCACCGGAGCAAAAGCTAAGGCTGGTGCAGGCTTACATCGCGATGGGTCAGATCGTTGCTGTGACGGGCGATGGCGTAAACGATGCTCCAGCCTTAAGAGCCGCTCATATTGGGATTGCGATGGGCATGAGCGGCACAGACGTGGCGCGAGAAGCGGCTGATATCGTGCTCATTGACGATAACTTCGCCACCATTGTGGGCGCGATCGAGCAGGGACGAGCGGTTTATCAGAATATTCGGAAGTTTATTACCTACATCCTGGCCTCCAATATCCCAGAACTGCTCCCTTTTCTGGCGATGGTCTTTCTCAAGATTCCGCCCGCTCTAGTCATTCTACAAATCCTGGCGATCGACCTGGGTACCGATATGCTGCCCGCCCTGGCGTTGGGCGCAGAAGCACCGGAGGCAGGCCTCTTGCTGCAACCACCCCGCAAGAAGTCAAAGCCCTTATTGGACAAAGCATTACTGCTGCGTGCCTATGGCTTTTTAGGGTTATTGGAAGGCTTGGCAGGCATGATCGGTTTCCTGCTGGTTTGGTGGTCCTATGGCTACGGACTGACCGAATTGCAGGCGATCAATGCGGCGATTCTGACACGTGCGGCGAATCCGACTCAGATGGCAATTTACGATCAAGCCACCACTGTAACGCTGGCGGTGATTGTGGCTTGTCAAACTGGTAATGTTTTCGCCTGCCGCAGTGAACGCACCTCGATTTTTCGCTTGGGGTTTTTTAGCAACCGTCTCATCTGGTGCGGCATGGCGATCGAGTGGGCACTGATTCTCGCCATTATCTACGTGACGCCTTTACAAAAAATCTTTGCGGTTGCACCCCTCTCTCCCTTGCAATGGCTACTGCTGATCCTCTGCCCACCCTTGATCCTGCTCGCTGATGAACTACGCAAGCGCTTGGTTCACAAACTAGGGGAGCGCAGTTTACTAGCGTGAGATGGGATGAGCGATTGCTCATCCGTGAAGCTCATCAAGCTTTGCACCAGTAGGCTTTGTTCATACCACGAAGCCAACAAGGGTTCTGTAAGTTGGAAGCGTTGAGTTGAGCGCCGTCTACCAAGCTTTGCTGTGGTTAATCGGCTGCTTTTGCAGGCATGGGCGGTTGATCGGTGACTTCATGCTGCAAAGGGAGCCCCTGCTCAAAAGCAGTGATGCTGGACAGGGTGGTGGTAGCAATGCTTTCCAGCGCCTCTCGGGTGAAAAATGCCTGGTGTGCTGTAACCACCACGTTAGGCAGCGATTGCAGCAATTGGAATATGTCGTCCTGGATAATGGTGTTAGACAGGTCTTGAAAGAAAAGCGGTTCTTCATGTTCATACACATCAAGGCCCAGGTAGCCGATCTTGCCGGACTTAATCCCTGCAATGACAGCAGGAGTGTCAATCAAGCCACCGCGACTGGTATTAATCAGCATGACACCCGTCTTCATTTGGGCGATCGTCTCTGCATTAATGAGATGATGCGTCTCCGGTAAGAGCGGACAGTGGAGCGAAATGATGTCAGCTTGAGACAATAGTTCCGGCAGTCGAACATAGCGTGCCGTCC
>JBGTJW010000312.1:0-6297 GCA_041744955.1 Stenomitos sp.
AGCAGGAGCAGCGGGAGTAGAGGGAGCAAGGAGTAGAGGGAGTAAGAGAAACTTTAGCCTTCAGCCTTTAGCCATAAAGCACCATCAAACGAACGGAGTGCAAGAAAAACTCCTGCACTCCGTCTTAACAAAGCGACTTTAGCGGAAGGCTAGTAGCGCTTTACTACCGATTGCCATTGTTGCCATCCAGCACTTGACGCACGGCTGGGCTGGGTGCATAACCGTAGCCAAAGGTCGCTTGCTGGCTATCATCCAACACACGCGGCGTAACGATGACGATGACTTCCCGACGCTGGTTTGTCCGGTTTGTCCGACGGAAGAGGGCACCAAGAATCGGAATATCGCCTAAAATTGGCACTTTGGTAACATCGGCTCGGTCTTCATCCTGAATAATGCCCGTCAACAGTAGAGTTTGTCCATCGCGTAGTCGCACCTGTCCGGATTCTAGACGGCGTTCGTTCAAGAGGTTGATCGCATTGACGCTGCCCTGAAGGTTGACGTTTATAGTGTCACCAATTCGCGAAACGGATGGCGCAATGGAGAGAGAAATAAAGCCGTTGTCATCAATGCGATCGACTTTGATGGGCAAGATTAAGCCTGCACGACCTTTTTCAACGGTAATCGTGGTTTGAGTCGAGTTTTCAGAGGCAGTGGTTTGCTGGGTAATGTTAGTGACCACTTCCTGGGTGACGTTGACTGTTGCCGTCTGACCTTCTTGTACTAACAAGGTTGGGTCAGTCAGGATCTTGGCATTACCGCTAGCAACCGATGCCTGTAGCTGGAGAAGGAAGTTACGTGCGAAGTTAAAGGGACTGACAATACCAGCACCCAGTGCTGGACCGATCGTACTTATGCCGGTGCCCAGTCCTGTGCCAGCAGGCGCAGTCCGACCAAAGTTAATGACGGCGTTACCTGCATCCAGCACCGCACGAGTATTGTCCACAATGCCGAAGGACGAATTGGCAGAGAACTGGTCGCTGCTCAATAGATCGACATCAACGACACGAACGTTGACCGTCACCTGACGACGACGGATATCGAGTTGGGCAAGCTGGGCGATCGCAATGCCAACTTTTTTCGGTTCACCGACCAGCGTGACCTGGTTCGTCCGCTCATCACCAGAAATTTGCAGGCCGCGCAGCAGTGGCGTGGAATCTCGATATTCCACCCGCTGGTTCTCAATACGAGACTCGGTAGCAGTCTGAGTTTGCGTGATTGCTGACGCACCCGCACCGCCTGCCAGGGTGCCAACAGGTGTCGCTACTGCATTTGTCACCAGGCGATCGCGGCTAACCGCACTTTCGGCACCTAACGTCACCAGAAAATTGATGGCAGTCGTAATGGATGCCTGGTTGAGGCGCACACTCCGCACGACAAGATTACGCGCTGAATTTGGCAATTTGGGTCCGACAAAAACCGTCCGTCCAACGCGATTTGCCTCCAAGCCCGTAATTTGCAGCACGTAGTTAAACACGTTTTGCACTGGCTCATTTTCAACATCTAGCGTTATTCTCGGTCCTTCATTGGCGGCTCCGCCTGCCTGTCCGGCTGCTGCTGCTGGCTGCCCTGGCTGCCCCTCAGCTAATAAATCACCCACAAAGGCAAGATTCAACCCTGCTGCTCGTGCCAGTAACCCCAGCACTTCTCGCGCCGGAGCGTCCCGCAAGACCAGACGGGGAACTCGTTCCGCAGACCCTAAATCGATCGTTGTTCCAGTTGCATCAACCTGAGCGGTCGCAATATCCCCCGCTGGCGGCGGTACGGCACGCGGGGCAACACCGATCACACCAGGAGGGACTAATGCCCCAGACGCATCCCGCACTTGAATCTCTGGGTTGGGCAACATCGGAGCCGTTCGGTTAGTAGGGACGGCTGTGGGGCTTGCCGGAACGGGTGCTGGGGTGACAGGCGCTGGAGCAATAGGTGCTGGGGTAGCAGGTGTTGGGGTGACAGGTGCTGGAGTAACAGGTGCCTGACTAATCACAGTTCGCGAGCTTACAGGCGCAGGGCTAGTGAGCGCTGGAGCCAATGCTGGTGGTTTTTCTGGCAAGGGAACAGCGATCGGGGCTGTTGTAGGCGCTAGACCAGCCGCAGCCACTGGTGGCTGCGCGATGACCGAGTACGAGCGGGCAGCAGCAGCGTCTGCCCCTGCTGCGATCGGTGTCGGCACTGCCGCTTGCTGCGTACCAAATGGACTCACGCTTAACAAAACACCACCCTTGTCAGGTCGCACGACCTGCCCCACTGGCGCACCCGACTTGCCGACAACCGTGACGCGGACACTGGTAACACTTAAAGGCGCGACTGTTACAGACGCAATGCCTGGAGCGGGGTTATCCTGACGAAAATTCTTGCCGCCTGCTAGACGGAGCTGACTACTCGGCAAATCTGCCGTCCAGCTATTGCCACGATTCACTGCAAAAACCTGGGGACGGACACCTGACTGAGTTTGCAGCGTCACATTGACACCAGATGCCGTTCGATTAAGCTGCACACCTGTTACTTGTACTGGTGCTGCCAGTGCGGGTTGAATGGCTATCAGTGCGGCTGCCCCACCCAGCGCAATGCGATTAAATCCTAGAGACTGTTTCACGGTTCCTTCCTCACTCAAATCGTTAGATTGCTTGCACAGATGCTGGGCTTGGGCTGTTGATACTGAAAACGAATTGTCACGAAATCAACCTGGTAACGTGCCACCTCATGACACTCTTTTCATCAGACGATGACTCTCATCACGCTACGGCGAGGGGGCAGGCGCAGGCGCAGCTTTAGGTTTTTCTGCCGCTGTTAAGGGCGACAGGGCTTCTAGCGTGAAGGTTGTGGTCAACTTTGGTTCAGGCTGGCAGTTCGGCAAAAATTGCACTGTGTTACCCCGAACCTCGAACAGTCGATTCACGGTGGTAGGGGCTTGCGTCCCGTCACCTACGACAATCTTCACGTCTTTGAAAACAAGAAACGGCTGTAACCGCTCAATATTGCGGAAAATGGCTTGCGTTTGGTTAACATTGCCTTCAAAGACGACATTGGCAACCTGGCGCTTGAGCTTATTGTTTACAAGTGAACCGTAGGCACTATCAGTAATGACCCCTGATGCTTTTGCATTGGGGGTAAATTCTCTCAATGACGCTCTCCGTGCCACTTCTACACCACCCTTCCGCAATTCGTCAACGTTGTTACGCACCCACGTCGGACACGCTGCTAATCGATCGCGCTCTAATCTGGCGACACCAGCGTTGCGCGTTTCGACTTGACGGTTTAAGTCCAGTAGCAGTGTGTTGAGGGTGGCTTCATTGGAGAACAGCGTTAAGACATCGGCACCCTGTTTTCTGGCAGCTTCGAGGTTCGCTCGTGCGTCAGCCTCTTGCTTGGCGATCGCGGCTGCCTGTTGTACTTGCGCCTCTTGATCCTGCACCTTTTGCTTTAAGGCGTTGTATTGTTCCAGCGCTGGCTGCACGAAGGTCAAGAACAGATAAGCTGCCAGTGCAAGACCGCCGACTGCCAGCAATGTGCCGATGATCACGGGTGTCAGCGCAATGCCAAAAACAACTGGATGACTGGGTTCAGCATCAAGAGTTGGATCGTTGGGGATAAAATCACCGCCAGCGGTCATGGTTTAATCACTCCCTTACGTTGCAAATTCTCAATACGGGTCACCAAACCAACTGCGCCTTTACGGTCAAGCTCGCGCAATAAATCAGAAGCGGGTACATCGCTTAAGGCTGTTTCAATCTGAAACTCCACTTGCTTGGGCAACACCGGCAGTTGCTCGGCACGCAATTGCTGCTGTTGAGCGTTTTGCAGTCTGGCTGGCTCAACTCTGGTAGCCTCTCTCTGCAACGTCGCTTTCACAAGTTTTGTATTGTCGGCTTTCAAAAAGTTTGATTTTTGCAGCACCAGCAAAAAGTCATTGACATCATTGAATGAATTCGCAATCCCGGTTATTTGGAGCACTGACCCAGGCGGACCGACGACTGCGGGGGCAGCGCCGGGGCTGGGTGCAGCCTGGGGCGTTGCTGGAGCCGTCGGTACTGATTGGGTGATACTTAAAAGCTGGACACCAGGAGGAATCCGATCGCGCATCTCCTGCATCATGGCAGACCAGGGTTTGACCAGATTAAACACGCTTGCCAGCGCAGCCGTTTCAGCTTTGATTTCTTGCGTTTGAGCGTTGACGGCAGCGATGTCTTTTTGCTTTTTCTCCAAGTCGCCGATCTGGCTGGCTAATTCAGACTGCCGTTGCTCAAGGTTTGCGTTTTGAGCTTGCAAGAAGAGCAGCGAGCCACCCACTGCCGCCAGCAGAGCGACTGCTACCGCTGCACCAACAAAGAGTGGTCGCCGACTATCGGTTGAGACTGCCTTTGTTCTCTGACGTGCGCCTTCCGGTTTATATTCCGGTCGATCGTTGAGAAAGTTAATGTCTAGACTGTACATCCTACTTAGCCTCCCGTAAACCTAAGCCCAGCACCACTCCTAGCCCTGGGCGCTGAGCTAGAGGCACGTCTTGAGTGACTTCTAACCCCAGCGCCGCGATCGGATCAATTTGACTACTTGGCAAACTTAAGCGCTGCGTGAAAAATTCGTCGAGCTGACCGATCGAGCCACCCGGTCCAGCCAGCAGCAGTTGGGCTACCTCCAGGTTATCGCCCTGATTCAAGTAGAAGTCGATCGATCGCCGCAACTCATCTGCCAATTCACCAATGATACGCAGCATGGCGGCGGCACCTGGATTACCACCTCCCATTTTGCCGGGATTGCCCATACCATCCGCCGGGTTCACAGGGATAGTCATGCTCTGGAGCAACTCAGTACTTCTCGATGGGGGCAGGTTCATTGCTCGGGACAAAGCGCTCTGAATTTGGTAAGTGCCGATCGGTACGGTACGAGAAAACTGAGGTACGCCATCCACCGCGATCGAGATTTCGGTGCTTTCAAACTCGATATCCACAAGCGCTACTGCTTCCTGGGGTGAAAACTGCCGTAGCTGCTCCCGAATGGTGCGAATCAGTGAAAAGCTGCTGATTTCTAGCACATCAATCTGCAAGCCAGCCTGCTGAAAGGTGCGAACATACGAATCTGTAATTTCTTTGCGTGTCGCTACCAGCAAAACCTGAAATTTTTCAATGCCGTCTTCGTCAACAAACAGCCCTAGTTTTTGATAGTCAACGTCTGCTTCTTCACGTGGAAAGGGTAAATAAAGCCCCGCTTCCTGGTTAAGAACCATTTCCCGCAGTTCCTGATCGTTCAGTTCTGCTGGAATGGGGATAATGCGGGTAACAGTATCACGCCCTCCTGGCACTGCTGTGGCAACCCGCTTAATCTTAAGTTTATTGTCTGCAAGCGTTGACTGAATGAGTTCAGCCATGCCCGCAGCATCGGTAATTTGACCTTCTTGAAACAGTCCCTCTGGCATGGGAACCGTCGCCAAAGTCTCTAGTTTAAACGCCTGACCTTGCTTGCGTAGCTGTGCCACGCTCATCCGATCAGGAGACAGCTCAATGCCAATGCCCTTAGGCTTTCCAGGAAGCAGATTTCTCAGAGAGTTAACCACAATGCTGTCTACTCACTTAAACAGTTAAAGGCGAGTTTACGAAAACGAATCAAGCAGAATCTAGTGTTAGGTATGATACCCAATCTAGTTCAGATCGACCACTTTAGAAACAAAGAGACAAACCTTAAAAAGATTCACCAATTTAGCAGCTTTTCAACAAAGAAAAACAATCCAAAGTCTGCGCTGGGCAAGAATGCTTGAAAGCAAAAACCTTTTTATCTTAAGCAACCATCATTAAAGCCATCACTCGCAGTCTTGACCCTGCGTTTGAGAGCAATCATATCTTGCCCTTACTGCAATAATGAAGGATGCGATCGTCAGAAAAAAGACTTTCCCTCTCTAGCGCTCTTACTTACTCACCAGCGATGGTACACATATTTTGGAGAGTTGATCAAAAAATTTTGGAAAATAGGTAAAGAACGGAGAGGAACGAGGGGTAAGGAGTGAGCAGCCAGCAGCTAGAAGGGAGTCTGCAACGCAAAGGGAGCAGGAGAGGCACAGGAAGCCATGCAGAACCGAGAAGGATAGAACGCTGCAAAACTCCATGTTTCACTCGCTGCTGCCCCACACTCCACCGCAAAGCGAAAACAAGCGACACCATCACTTACAACTACAACGCTCAACTTCTCCTCACGCCCGTTCGGCTGAGCGCTCACGTCGAAGCCCAATCCCTACGCCCCCCTACTCCTACTCCCCATGCTTGACCTTACAAAGCTTGCTCAACAAATGCAGGGCATCAGTCAGCAGCT
>JBGTJW010000313.1:0-10145 GCA_041744955.1 Stenomitos sp.
TCGCGGCAAGTGGTGAGAATTTCATCAAAGAAGTCAGAAATCGTGCGAATGATGTAGGTTTCAGCGATGTCGGTCGTGGTGATGTGAACCGCCTTTTCAAAGATTTTGAGGAAGTCTTTGCGGTAGGTGTCTTTCTCTTTGTCGCTGAGTTGAGGATTTTGATCAAATGTTTCGGCATAAACTTTGACAGCTTCAAAGTAGTCTTTGATGACTTTGCCGCGACCATTTTTACGGGCGGTCTGGTTGCTGAGGTTTGATTTTAGTTCGCTGTAGCCGAAGTAAATGCCGTTGACGAAGAAGCACAGGTCAGGACGGAAGGAAAAGATTTGTTTGCCCTGATACTGGTATTTGTAGGGCAGTTCTTGCACAACGGAAAAGATGTTTTGGGCAAAGAGGCTGCTGTCGTGAATCACGCTGTCGTCGGTGTAGAACAGGTGGAGCTTAATGCCTTGCAGCGTAACGGATTTATTGGCGTTGATGAAGAGTGCCATGTTACGGCTGCTGGCGGTGCGCTCTTGAATTAAGGCGATCAGGTCTGCCAGCAGTTGTTGAGCATTGCCGCTATATTTTTTGAGCAGTGTCTCGTAAGACTTTTGATTAAGGTTAGTCGTAGAGATAAAGGTTTGGAGGTCTTCTTCAATAATGAGGGAGTTGGTGACAGTGTTCGCTTTAACTTCCTGGTAGCCTAAACCGTCCCGGAAGAAGGGGACGAGAAATTTATCTTGCAGGTGTGTTTCGCTCATAGGTCAGACTACCTTTATTTTGCCTGTAACGATATCGTTAATGAGGGTTTTACGAAATTCTTTGAGCTTCTCGATTTGGGTATTAATGGTTTGAATAATTTTGTCAATTTGAGCGGTTTTAGTATCGAGGTAATCGGCGATTTCTTTTTGCTCAGAGAGAGGAGGAAGAACAATATTTAGTAGCCTAACTTTACTTCCTTTAAGACCTAATGCCGTAGAGCCTGTTGCATTACAATATAAGCTGTACTGAAAGCCTGATGACATTAACCAGTACTTCATAAAATAATTATCAAGAGTCTTGTTTTGTCCTCTAAATTTAATTATTCTCTGAGCTAATGCAAAATCTTCTCTGTCAACATTAGCTACTTCACCTAAAGGTGCTTCAGTCGTAAATAAAACATCACCAATTTTTGGCTTTCCTCTATCCAAAAGTGATTGAACATCATCAATATCTACGAACTCTTCAGACAATGAGTAATCTATATATCCTTTTTTGATATTTCTAGCTGTTACAAGAAAGATTCCGTTCTCTTCGGCTTCAACTTTCTTAGGTGTACGACCTCTGTAGTCAACAACAGATGATGAAGCTTTCACTAAGAAGTTAATTTTCCAATGCTTCGGTACTTCACCTAACCATTCAATCCCGCTATCTTTCATCGGCACAGATTTATCAAGCCCACGTGTGACGGTTTTATTGATGAGAGACTGTTTGAGATTGCCATATGAAGTAGCTTTTTGGGTGAGGAGGTCAATTTTGCGATCGACCTGTGCGGTTTTTGTATCGAGGTAGTGGGCGATCGCTTGTTGTTCTGATATTGGAGGCAACGGGACAGAGATTGCGCCAAACTTATCAAAATACAATCTCAGCCTGACATCCATTATTCCGCGAGAATGTTTCTTGAATATTGCCTGAGCTTTTTCTGTTCTAAAGAGGTATGTGTAAAATCTTGCGTCTACGTTTTGATTGGATTTTCGCAAAATGTCATAAGCGGGACTGGTGACACCGTCATACTCAGATAACCCAATTGCTCCCATCCAAGCCAGAAGCTTATTAACAATAATGTCTCCTTTTTTAACAATCCAGTATCCATCTGTAGTAACTGCCTTGTTACCACGTTGCTCCATATCCTTTCGGGGTTTAACGCCAATACTGGTATATAACGAAAGAAGCTCAAAATCGTTGTCGTTTGGTGCTATATCTGTGATGAGCTTAAAAATATTTTTGACTCTTCTCTCATTCCAAGTAGAAGGTAAAAATTCATACCATTCGTTATCGCTAGCTCTATATTCCTTATGAGGAGATGAACAAAGCTTCATAATGCTAATTCCTCATCAAGAGTTTTTAACTCTCTATCAAGAGCTGCAATTTCTTCTAAAATATCCTTAACACTCTGCAATTTTTCAGGCTTATAGAATACCTTATTAAAATTAATTTCTACTCCCACCACATTCTCTAAATATTCAAATGGCTTGGTGATGTACTTCGCCATAAATGATTCAATTGCTTCCCAGTTCGCCGTCTCATCTCGATGAAACGGAATGATCTCATAATCCTTCTGATAATCAGGTATTAGCTCTACCGTAATTTCAATCCGTTCTGGCTGAGTTTTCGCAGCTTTTTTCAAGGCTGCCTTCACCACAATCCTGCCGCAGCCCAACGCTTCCTGCTTACCCAGAGCCTCTTTAATCAGCGTTTCTTGATCAGTATCAAAGCGATACATTGCCTTATCCGTCGTCACTACCAAGGGCTGCTCTTTGTAGTCCAGCGAATCTACAAACGGTTTAATGTCCAGCTCAAATGCCTCTGCCAACGAGCCAAACCGTTCTGAGTCGTACTTTGTAAGCGTAAATTCGGTTAGCGCCCGCTCCCCATTCTCCAGCTTCAGCGGCTTCAGCTTCAGGCTGGTTTGATCCTCCTTGAGATGACTGGCAAACGTTCTACCCTGCTCATCCACATTCGTGAGCCTGATCCCCTGCTTATTGAAATAGAAAAGCTCCCTATCAAACACCCGTGCATAGTCGTTGTCTACAAACTGGGTCAGAGTTTCCACAACCTCTCTGCGGTTGGCTTCATCTACCTCTTTCCGCTTCGAGCCTTTGTTCTTTTTCAGCACCGTGAACTTCTCACTGGCATTAATCAACATCACCTTATCCCGGCACTGTGGGGCTTTATTCTTATTCAGTACCCAGAGGTAAGTGTAAATACCTGTGTTAAAAAACTCATCTAGGGGCAACTGAATTATTGCCTCCACAATGTCTGTATCCAGCATCCATTTGCGAATATTGCTCTCGGCTGACCCCGCATCGCCACTAAACAGCGTCGAGCCATTGTGAACCACAACACCCATGCCGGTAGCATTCAGCTTCGAGATCAAATGCTGCATAAACAACAACTGACCATCTGAAATTGACGGTTGATACTTAAAGCGCTGGGTTTTGTCGTTTCTGAGATCCTTCTCATAGCCCTTCCAACTCACTCCATAGGGCGGGTTAGCCGTCACCACATCAAACTCATCGTTATAGAACTTGTCATCGGTAAGCGTGTTGCCATGCTCGATCTTAGAATCGACCCGAAACCGACTCTCAATCTTAGCCAGGGCGTAAAGCGCGTCATTCCAGTCTTGTCCAAAGGTTTGGGTCAGTCGCTTGACCTTGGCTTTAATGCGGTCTTCTACCCCAAACAGCAGGTTGCCGCCGCCACAGGTGCAGTCATAGATTTTCAACAGGCGATCGGAGTCCTCGATCTTAGAGGCGATAATCTCAGCAATCAGCGCGATCACATCATCTGGAGTGAACTGTTCCCCTGCTGTCTCCGCCGAAATGTCTGCCCAGCGCCGTTTGATGTGTTCTTCTAGCGTCGTAATTGCCGAGTTGTCAAAAGGTTTAAGGTCGATGCCGCTCCATTCCTTCGTATAGCCCAGCAGCACCTTTTTGGTCTTGAGTTTGGCAATAATGCCTTTGATATCAAGAAACTTATCGCCTTCTGTCGCATCTACTCCCAGCAGGTCTTTCGTTTCCCCATCAAAGCCCCGTAAGTACGCTTCAAAATCGACATCAAACGATTTATCGTTCTGGCAAATGTCCTTCAGCGTTTGGTTCTTTTCAAAGATATAGACGTTATAGCCCTGTCCCTTGTCCTGGATTAGCTCAATCAAATCTGCTTGAGCAATATCCGCTAACGCCTTTTCACCAATTTCTGCCTTCAGTTCATCGAACATTCTCACCAAACGACTTTCAACCATCACCAGGGCAAAAAACGGCATCATGTACGACGACCATTACGACTCTTTAATGCCAGAGCCTCGCAGTAGATCAGCCGTTGCCCAGATTTTGGATTCGTATTGGAGAATGTTTTGAGTTGTCATGCAGCGCTCTTTTACTCAAGTTGAGGGGTAAGTGAACCCTAGTGGCAGCATAAACCAAAGCTGTATAGGGTGTGAGCCGCCAACATTGGATGACAGTTTTACGGGGGGCGATCGCGTCTCTGATCTGACTTACGCTCGCTACCTATGTTTCCCGGATGCTCGTCCGGAATAGCACGGAGACTTTCAGCTAACCTCATCCAAGCGATCGAGGTTAAACTTCTGAATCATTTCCTTCTGCTCAGCCTCATCCAACCAGCGATCGATCGCCTCATTCACGATCGCGTTCACCGAGGAGTCCTTAATCCCCGCGATCGCTTTAAGGAGGCGATCGGTTTCCTCCATGAGGTAGACCCTGATTTGTGGCTTCGCGGGCTTAGGCACTTGATTGGGTTAGATAAGGCTATATGCCTATAGTCCTTGATTTATTATCGCAAATCTAGGGATATTACCTTATTAGGGCAAAAGCCGTATTGTTGGTACAAGCTAACTATCGCAGCCTTGATCAAGCATCTGTCACTGACTCCTACTGCATCAGCAGCCTCAATCCTATGCCCAATCCTCTCCATGCCATCGAGCCAGAGTGCAACCCCGCTTCACACGATCGCACCCTTGAACTATCCACCGCACCTCCAAAACCTTACCCGTCGGGCTATCAGCCAGTCCTGGCTGACTTTGCTATGAGCGACCTACCCGCTAACTTCCCCGATGTCGAGATGCCTCGCTTTCTCTATGGCGATCGCCTCCGCTGGTTTTCCAATGGCGAACCTACTGACTGGGGCATCGCGATCGGCAGATTCTACAGCTTTGCTCCCCACCGTTATTGCTGGCAATGGTGCTACCTCATTTGGCTCGATGCCGACTCGCCCAGTGCCGCATGGGTGCAAGCAGACATTGCCTGGGAAGACGACCTCGAACCCCTGGAAACTGAGAAAACTCTATGAATCCCCGCCCGTTGACTGACCGAGAACAGCACCTGATTGACCGTTACAGCTATTGCCAGCTCGGCATGACACCCCAGACCTTCTACGCCAAGTGGCACGTTAGCCAGGAAGCGATCGCGGCAATCTGTTCTCGCTCCACGTCTACCGTGCGTTGTTGGTTCCGTCGCGGTCGCAGTTATCGTCGCCCCACTGCGATCGACCTGCGTCACTTGGCGCTTATGGACTTTCTGCTGGAACACTTTGAGCAAATGCCCCCAGACCTGGTAGTGGCACTCTGTCCACCGCAGCAGGACAAAACAGAAGCCTAACGCTGCTAAAAGTCAATACCATCCTGACCTGTTTTGCTTAGCTCGCTCTTCATAAGGTGGTTGGAGTATTTTGAGAGCTTAGAAAGCCGATGAGTCAGAGCAGCGTGAATTATCAGCAGCAGTTACATCCGTGGTGCATTGTCCGACTCCTACCGAATTTGAAACGGCTCACAGTTGCTCGTTGTCGCCGTCGAGGCGATGCGGAAGCCCATCTCAAATTGCTGCGTCAACAAACTGCCGCTGATTTCGCGATCGTTTTCGATCTATCCACGTCCGTAGAGGAAGGCTGAACGCACTGAGCAAGCTCCTGAACGGACCAGGTGGGTACTTTCTAAACCCTGCCAGAACGTACAAGGCTTACATAACCATTCATCGCCATGACAGAAGATCAATTTTGGGAACTAATTGCTTGCAGTCGGGAGCATGGTTCAGACTCTGCCGCCCAAGAAGCAACGTTAGCGTCTCTGCTTTCTAGCCTGACACCCCAAGAAATTCTTGCCTTCGAGCACCTGTTCTTTGCCAAGCGGGCTGAGTCCTACCGCTGGGATTTATGGGGAGTCGCCACTTTAGTGCATGGTGGTTTCTGTTCCGACGATAGCTTTGAGGACTTTCGCCTTTGGTTAATCTGCCAGGGGCATCAAGCGTATGAGAACGCACTTGCCAATCCAGAAACCGTGTTAGACCTATTCGATCACGAAAGTGTCGCTCGTAAGCATTCCTATGTTCCTAGATTTATGGACTATGAAGGTCTAGGGGCTGTTGCTTATGAGACCTATGAAAGTATCACAGGAGAGGCATTATCCATCATGGATACTCTGCATGGGAAGACATGGCCTGCTCAGCCAAAAGGAGAGCGCTGGCAGGAGGAGGATTTACTGAGCATTTTCCCCAGGGTCGCTCACAGATATTACGCGTAATTGTTTTTGCTAATCACCAGTAGCAACTGAAATGTTCCTCGCAGCGGCAGATCTGGTTCAAGCCAGTCGATCGCGCCAGTCCTGCAATCTTCAGCAACACTCACTTTCCCGGCGCAGAGTATTGGCCATACTCTGCATCAGCAGGCTTAACAGAGAAAATCAGAACTATATGCACACTTTCCTTAATCACTTTCTAGCTAGCGATTCAAACGCTTGTTTCGCGACCGTTTCCGCCCGTTGTGATGTTACCTTTTGGTAGCGCAAAGTTGTCTGAATGTTCTGGTGCCCCATCAACGCTCGTAGTTCCTCAATGCCCATCAAGCCCACTCGTTCGGTGGCAAAGGTGTGACGTAGGTCGTGAATCCGAATGCCTTTCAACGTTGGTTCCTGGCAAGTGAGGTCAGCCCAATCCTGATGGGCTATGCGGTAGCTCAAACGACTGACTTCCAGCGTAAAGGGTTGCTGTGCGGTGAAAAGAGCGGCACTGTTGGAGTGCCTTTGATAACGGTAATAGCGCTCTAATGCCTGTGCTGCATCTTCGCTGTAGAAACACCAGCGTTGCTTGTTGCCTTTACCCAGTACCTGAAACTTCCGTTGTTCCAGATGCAAGTCTTGCAGGTCGAGCGCCAAGATTTCGGCGATTCTTGCACCTGAGTGGTGTAGGAGATGCACCAGAGCATTCAGCCGTAAATCGGAGTCAACTGCACGATACAACACCGCAAGTTGTTCGGGTGTCAGATAACGAATGACAGTATCACTCCGATGTTCACCTTTTGACTGGTCGGGTTTGCGGCGCTTCAGTTGGGCGATCGGGTTGGCTTTCAGGTACCCCTGCTCTACAGCGAAGTTAAACAATGCCTGAATAATGGCTTGATGGCGGTGATGTGTGGTGTAGGAGATTTCGGTCAGGTTGTTGAGATAGTCCTGTAGCGCCTGTCGGTTTAAGATTTCAATGGGCGATCGCCCGTACTCTTTCAAGAGGGGCATCAGCGTCGATTCATAGGAACGCAAGGTCGTATGAGCCAAACCAGGGCGCTGCAAAAAGGCGGTTGTGACTGTAGCGAGTAAAGTAGTCATTTATCTGAATGAGTGTGGTCAGAATGACAGCAAAACTGAACAAATAATATAGTCTTAAGAGAAATGGATTTAAGTCTACTTCAATGCCGCTTTTACAGCAGGAACTGGCTCCAAACCCTGAAGAAACCCTGGCAAATTACGTCAGGCGGGTGCGGACGAGCCTGGGAATGAGCCAGAAGGAATTGGCAGAGCGCGCAGGGCTTCACTTACAGAGTGTAGGCAAAATTGAGCGTGGGCAGACGACTCGGTTGAAGCAAACACCTAAGAGCGGCTTGGCTCATGCTCTGAGTGTCCCTGTAGAGTATCTGGATGCAATTTGTAAGGGAGTGGCCGTAGAGGCGATCTCATCCCTCAAGTTCTGTCCTCAGTGCTGGGTGCCGGGAACACCACCTGACCCAATGTGGACACACCCGCGCTCCAAGCATTGCTTCGCCTGTGGGAGTCAGTTGCACGATCAGTGCGGGAGTTGTAAGGAGCCGATTCTTTCTCTTAAGTTCCGCTTTTGCCCTTACTGCGGCTCTGCTTACAAGTCAAGTGTTTCTCAGCCAGTGACATAAGCGCTCAGTTTAAGTGATCTCGATCTTTTCTTGAATGAATAGGGCTGTTTCGCATCCAGTGGCAACGTTATACTACTGGTCAAATATGCCTCTGTAGAAAATTGTATGAGTGGTGGGACTGCACCGAAAAAAATTCTGATCCTAGCTGCAAACCCTAAAGGCACGTCCAAACTGCGATTGGACGAGGAAGTACGAGCCATTAGGCAACGCCTGCGTCAAGCCAAACAGCGGGATAAATTCGTTGTTGAGTCGGAATGGGCAGTGCGGACGGGAGACATTCAGCAGGCACTGTTCGATTTTGAGCCGCAGATTGTCCATTTTTCTGGACATGGCGTTGGAGAGGCGGGACTAGCATTTGAAAATGATGCTGGTCAGGCGCAGTTGGTGAGTGCTAATGCTCTGGCAGGTCTGTTCAAGCTGTTTACGGCTCAAGTGGAATGTGTTCTGTTAAACGCCTGCTATTCCGAGGTACAGGCAACCGCGATCGCGAAACACATTCCCTGTGTCGTTGGAATGAAACAGGCGATTGGCGATAAAGCCGCGATCGCGTTTTCAGATGGGTTTTATGGGGCATTAGGAGCAGGGCGGTCGTTTGAGGATGCCTATGCGTTTGGCTGCAACCGGATTCATCTAGAGGAGATTCCAGAACACCTGACCCCTATACTCAAAACAAAACGGAAGCCGAAAACCTCGTCAAACCAGAGGAAACCAACTCAGCAGCAGGTTGCGGAATCTATGCCAAAACCAGAAGCGCAGGAGCCATTTCACTCCCCAGGAACCAGTGCCAAGGTCTTCATCAGTTATCGAACAAAAGACCCGGATCTGAGCCTTGCCCAGGAGTTTTATCGAGCACTGAGAGTAGCAGGGCATGAGGTATTCTTGGCGGGGGAAAGTATTCGTCTGGGAGAAGACTGGTCGGAGCGGATTGATCAGGAACTGGAGCAATGCGATTACTTTTGCTACTGCTGTCGCGCCAGTCTGCTATCAGTGAAATGGTGACGGAGGAAGTGAGGCGGGCAAAGCAGTTGCATGATACGCGCCCGGAGCGAAAGCCCGTGCTGCTGCCAATCCGGGTAAACTTTCCGATCAGTTCGCCCTTGAACTACGATTTGCGGGGGTATTTGCAGCGGATTCAGCAGCGGGAATGGCAATCGCCTACGGATACACCCGTCATTCTACAAGAAGTCCTGAGCCTGCTTGCAGACGGTTATATTCCTGAACCTCCAGAGGAAGAGGAGGTTGAAACCCAGCCACCCCTGGAGGATTTTGACCATCCACCTTTGCCTGTAGCAGAACCGGAGTTGCCGGAAGGGCAGGTGAAACTGGCTTCGCTGTTTTACGTGGAGCGCCTCCCGATCGAGCGCAAGTGTTATGACGAGATTGTGACCCCCGGTGCCCTGATTCGGATTAAAGCTCCCCGGCAGATGGGTAAAACCTCTTTGATGGCGCGGGTTTTGCAACAGGCAGGAGCGCAAGAGTATCAGACCGTGCCCCTTAGCTTTCAGCTAGCGGATGGTAGTATCTTTGCTAACTTGTCCCTAGCGCAGAAGGTAAGCCACTGGTTTTACCAGTGCGACTTGAACAGCTTTTAGCGTTCCTGGCATTCCAGAGCGCAGGTAAAGTAACTCCCACGGTGGCTTGAACCGAACCGTAGGAGGAAAACACATGTCGGAATTGTATCAGAGCCTTTCTCACAGCAAGTGGGATTGTAAGTATCACGTTATTTTCGTGCCGAAGTATCGTCGTAAGACCATGTTTTTGGAGCTGCGGCAATATTTGGGACTGGTGTTTCATGAATTAGCCCGTCAAAAAGAAAGCCAGATCATCGAAGGACATTTGCTGCCGGACCATGTGCATATGTGCATCGAGATTCCGCCAAAATATGCGGTGTCGTCAGTCATCGGTTTTCTCAAAGGGAAAAGTGCGATTGCAATTGCCCGCCGCTTTAAAGGCAAGCAACGCAATTTTGAGGGGGAGAATTTCTGGGCACGGGGCTATGCCGTCTCCACAGTTGGCTTTGAAGAGGGGGTTGTGCGCCGTTATATCCGAGAACAGGAAGCGTCTGACCAAAGTGGACGCTTCTAATTGACTCACAGACACCTTTAGCAAGGACACCCGCCCTTGGGGCGGTCACACTCATCAAGCCACCAGCTTTGCTGGGGGTGTCTGACTAACAACGTTCTAAGCAATACCGGAAGCCCAGCTAGGAGCGTTACTAGCAAACGATTGAGAATAGA
>JBGTJW010000314.1:0-38793 GCA_041744955.1 Stenomitos sp.
TACCCTCGTGGAAAAGACTCATAAGAGTCCGGTTACGCCCAAGTAGGTAACGAAAAAGGCGGAATGCAAACCCCAAACGTAGCCGACACTGCTAGCCTAAAGCGGTATCAGAGCCAGAGGGAGTTTCATCAAGGTGAACGAAAGTAAACTGTCATTTTAAACTGCGTGACACCGTAAATAGCCAAATCAGGCTGACAGGCTATAGCCAAAAGGCAAGTGGACAAGACTTGAAATTTCTTCATTTTCAAGTTGTGTGAATAAAATCTCCACCGCAGAAGAGACAGCACCTAACAAGGAACATAAAACTAAACGGTACAACAGGATAAACCCTACAGAGTCTAGAGGAGGTCGAATACCTCTAGTAAGTCCGAGGCAACAAAGACCGAAATCTCTGGAGGGTAGAGGATGGATGAAAAAGCGAATACAAGTCTGTAATGGACTTGATAGGGGTTCAAAATTTGCCTCTGAGCGAAAGCAATAGCAGACTTCATCTGGGTCTTATACGGAAAACAGATTGAACAAGAAATCTAATCTAAGGGCAAGTTAGATGGTGTCAGAAATGACAGCAAACGGACTAAAGAAACAGATAGAAAATTGGAGACAGATTGACTGGAAGAAAACCTTCAAAGCTGTTAGAAATCTACGTCAACGAATTTTTCGTGCCCGTCAACTTAGCGACTACCGCAAGTTAAGAAGCTTGCAGAAATTAATGTTACGAAGCTACGCCAATTTACTACTGTCTGTACGACAAATTACTCAGGCAAATGCCGGAAAAAAGACGGCGGGGATAGACAAGGAGGTAATAAATACCCCAGCACAACGAGTAGAATTTGTTAACTCATGGAAAGAGGGAAACCTCAAACCTGTGAGGCGGGTAGAAATACCCAAAAAGAACGACAAAAAGCGTCCTCTCGGTATTCCCACCGTTAGGGACAGAGTCATGCAGTCGATAGTAAAGAACATGCTAGAACCCGAATGGGAAGCCCTGTTTGAAGACCATTCCTACGGCTTTCGACCAGGGAGAAGCTGTCAAGATGCGATTGAACAATGCTTCACTCGACTAGTTCAGAATCAGAGGGGAAGTAGTGACACTTGGGTTCTAGAAGCTGATATCAAAGGATTCTTCGACAACATTGCTCATGAATCCATCCTGAGCCGGATTAGCAATTTCCCAAAAAGAGAGTTAGTCAAAGGATGGTTAAAAGCTGGATATATTTTCAATGGGAATTACAACCCCACAGAAAGAGGCACACCACAAGGAGGAGTGATATCACCCTTCTAGCCAACATCGGATTGCATGGATTAGAAAGATTCATAAAATCCACCAATTCCAGACTTGGTGTGGTGCGATACGCGGATGACTTTATCGTCACACCTAGAGATAAGGGAAGTCTTGAAAAAGCCCGAACCCAGATTCAGCAATGGATGTTAGAAAGAGGACTTGAACTCAGTTCTGAGAAAACGCTAATTACGTCAATGGAAGATGGTTTTGACTTCCTCGGATTCAACCACAGACACTATAGCGACAAGCTGCTCATCAAGCCGACCAAGAAGAAGGTTCTAAACTTCTGTCGAAGGATTGGGGATGAAATCAAGGGTCTAAATGGAGCGAGTCAAGAGGTAGTTATAAGTAAACTGAATCCAATTCTCAGAGGTTTTGCTAACTATTACAGAGCAGCCGTTAGCAAAGAAACCTTCAGCTACCTCTCTCATCGAGTGTGGCAATACCTGTGGCGATGGTGTCAGCGTAGACACCCAGAAAAAGGAAAAAAATGGGTGCGGGAACGGTACTTTTATACAATTAAAGGCAACAGGTGGACTTTCGCTTGCAACAGTTGCGACCGACGCGGAAAAAACAAGCTAATTAGTTTGTACCCTATCGCCAGCACCACCATTGAACGCCATATAAAAGTCAAAGGTGCTGCATCCCCCGACGATCCCACCCTCAAGGACTATTGGGGAAAACGTCATCAAAAATACGGCAAAACGTATTGGGAGAAGAACTCTAAGTACTACTTAGTCGCTCAAGCTCAAAACTGGAAATGCCGTGTCTGTGGCGAATCAATATTCAATGGGGAGAAAATCGAAACCCATCACATAGTACCTGTGGCAGAGGGAGGTCTGGACGACACAGACAACCTTCAGCACCTACACACCGCGTGTCATAAGCAAGTACATTCATTAAAATCCAAGTTGAAACGGGCTGGAAGTAAGGCTTGAGCGCAGTGAGTGGGAAACCCTCATGCTGCGTTCTTAGGGGAGGGGAGAGCGGTGACGCTCAAACCTTACCCGACCAAGCCGCTTGGGTGACGGGTGACTTGGTTTAACCCTATGGAGGAGGAATGAGGCAGTGAACACGCTAGCAAAAATTCAAGGTCTCACCGCTGCAGAGGCTCCAGTTGGTCCAGACTGGGAACCCTACTTCAAAATGTTTGAAGCTTTACCGACCCTTGTCGAAGCAGATTTGATGCATCGAACTTGGATAATGGACCCATCTGCTCATGACACTCTGGTTGGCGGCAATGAGACGCCTTTGTACACCATAAGCTTAGAGCGCCGGACTACCATTCGAACCATCTGCCAGAACCGTAGTGTCATCGATCGAGCCATTGCACAATGGTTGCGCTATTACCAATACAACCTTGTTGAGTACCGTCCTCAAGAGGAGACCCTTGAATATGTAGCGGAGGCTGAAGCCCTCTACATAAAGGCAAGGTTTGTGCTGTGTGAAGGGCTTTGTAAGCACGTGAAATGGTTCAGGGACAACTTTAGAGACCCCAGAATTGTGTGGCTACTCTGGCTCTATTTAGACCTTCTTGCCGGTTTGGAAGAACTCTGCTGCGATCGCTGCGCTTCCCTTGTGGAAAAACCACTTTCTATTTCTATGGGAAAAGCAAAGTTGTTCGAGCATTTGCGCAAGTTTGCCAAGGAGGAGGAGAATCTAGAAAACGCTCAGGAAGCAACAGACTACAGTCACCTAGAAGCCTTTCTGAAAAGTGATCCTGTGACTAGCTTTGCTGAATTCAAAAGTTTCACTGAGTTAGCAGCACTCGTAACAACAATTCCAAAAGCATGCACCGCAACGGCGCGATTGAGCCTCCACTTTGATTATAAGTATTGGCGTCCTTTCACAAAAGCAAGAAGCCGGTACCACTGTACGTTTAGGAAGGATAAAAGGTATCAAATTCGATATAGATGACCGACTAGACCTGTTTTCTCATACCCTACGTGAAAGGCAGCGAGCCAAAGCAAGAGCTTAACTAAGTTATATGAAGTTTTCTGGTGCCACGGTACTAAAATCTTTTGCCAATTTATTTGCCCTAATGTTGTCTTAGGAATTTGAGGTGCAGTGGCATGGAAAACCGGGTTAAGAAAACAATCTGCATAGCCCAAGGAAAATTGGACTAGCTGGTGTGCTCATGTTCGCGTTCAAGTAGCTTTGAAAGCTCATCCCTCTAAGCTTTCGAGACAGATCGCTCCTCATGGCAAGCTGGCTTCCATAACAACAGGTTGAGGCGGGCAATCGCTTGGGAGCACTGGTCCAAAGGGTATACCCCCATTGACCTTTCCTAGCAGCGCTAGCCAAAACCAAAACTGCCGATGTTAATGGGCTACAACCTCTTTGACTCGGTAAAAGGCATCTTAAATCGGTTTTTCGTTCCACTGCACCTCAAAGCTCAAGCTCGGCGCGATCGCTCTTAGTCAACCTGGCAGACGAGACTTCAGGTTGGAGCGTAGAAATTTCCTCCTGCTTACTTTCAAGCCACTGCACTAGCCCTAGCTGCAGTCGTTTCAAGCTGCCGTTTTCGTCTGAGCAGCAGCGCTAGAAACCCTACTAGAAAAATGAACCATCAGGTGCGTTGGTCAGAGCGACAGCCCTGCCACCATCGTGGTTCTTCTACTAGAGCCGACGGTTGATGGCAACCGTCGACTCTAGTAAAGCAGTCTTTCTAGAAGGCTTGTATGTAGCACATCCATGACGCAGGAACCAATGAAGCCTGCTGTAGAGCTTCATCATCTCCGTTTGCATACCTCAACAAGGAATTGAGTTTCCAAATCAAATTTAACAACACATCTTTGAAGCCATGCTCTCCGACTCAATGACTACCAAGAAACTCGTGCCGTTGCAGTCGCCTAAGGGATTCTACACGCTCAAAAACTCTCAAATCTGCCTAAGAACAGGAAACCCGGAACCTTTCATCAATCAGAATTTTCTAATGCTGCTGAAAAGCCTTGCTCAGAGTAGTTTCAGGCTTCAGTACGAATTCATACACCTCATAGTACGAAGCCATGCCAACCTCAATCCTCAAAAGCTCTGACTAGCAACACTTCTGGAGTTTCTCATTTTTAGAGAATTCATACTCAGTTTGCCCAAAAGTAATCATTCACAGAACATTTTAGTACTTTTTAAAGGAGTTTTCGCAAGGACATGGCTAGTAGTTATTCTCTGCTTAAAGTGATCAATCTTTGGAGTCAAACGGCAGAGGTAATCTCCAATCCGACTCTTTTAAAGCACCTAAAAACAGCTCTGAAGCTTTACATCCTTATAACGCTTGACGAGAAATTTGTAATTAATAAAATTACCCCGAAAGAGTTTGACTCTTTCTGTCATACAGCCTCGATTCAACAGTTGCAGCCTGAAAGCTGGCTAAATATCTTCAAGGAGAACTTTAGGTCGGCTGTTGAGTCAGGCAAAACAAGTCACAACACAAAGGGAAACTATAGCTCAGCACTAGGTCGATTTCTAAAATGGATGCAAGGAGAAAGCTGGTATCAAGAAATTTTCTTACATGATCTTCCAGAAAGAACGCCTCGTCATATATCAGTCAAGCGCCCCACAAAGAAGAGGATTGAAGATTATGAGTTTGGGCTAAAACCCGATGAACTTTCTGACAAGCTTGCTAAATTTATGAAGAGCTGGAGAGAATTCTGGGCGAAGACTGATGACTCAGAAGAAATGCCTGATAAGACATCTCAAAGCTACCCTACACGAGAGGAATTAGTTAAAACCAGCGCAGAGCGGCGAAAAAAGAGAGAAGAACGGAAGCAAGAGAATCAAGACGTAGGAACCTTTGACAAACCTATTTTAACCAAATTAGATAAAGATAAAACTCTCAAAAACTACACTGGTTCAATCCTTCGCTTTTTGGGATGGTGCGTCAACATAGAAGGCTATTTAATTGATGAAATCACTCCCGAATGGCTCACTGACAAAATCTTGCTCGAGGATTACGCTATTTATCTGACTCAGAGCCGTGGTTGTGGTTCGCATAGTGCTCTTTGCACAGTCACTGCAGCCCTTTCAGTAGCAAAGTATCTAACCTACGAAACCTCAAAACAAAGCGACTGGTCAGATATCCCTTTAGTAGAATCATTAAGAAATCTTTTTGTCCACTATCAGAGAGAGTATGATAAACAAAAGCCGCAATCTGACGCAGAGAAGTGGGCAAAGAAAGAGATTACTCACCAACAAGCTCGTCAAGTTGTTCAATACCTCTATCAGTTTTGTGCTAGGCAGGATTCTCGGGGGAATGAACGATCTGGCGCAGCCATTCTAAAAGCTTGGCGGATATATCTAATTGTCAAAATTTTAGTGTATGTACCAATCAGACAACAGGAAATACGAAAGCTAAGAGTAGGATCTACTCTGATTGAAACCACAGATAGCAATGGAGTAAGACGCTACGCAGTAAGAATTAAGAACCATAAAAATGCTAATAAAACAGGTAAGCCTCGTTATTATCCATTGCCAACAATCCTTACTAAAGATTTAGATATTTGGCTGCAGGTGATTCGCCCCACTGCCATTGCAGCTGCCAGCAGTCTAGAGACTTATCTCAATTTTTTTGATGGTTACAGCCTTGAAAATGAGCAGAAGTTTATTGGTCAAATAGCAGAGGCTAAACAGGGACGTACTCAAAAAAAAGTTAAGAATCTTGAAAGATACATTCATTTTCAGCAAAGAAATCTGAATGCGATTCAAGGGCGTATCAGTTCCTGGGATACGGCCCGAGCAAATGCTGAGGTCTGTGACCATGTATTTTTTACGCTTGGAGCCTCTGGCAACCTGGGTTGTTTCTGTGAACCCTACGACGGAGACCGATACGTGCGAATTTGGCAGATGGTTTCAGAGGCACTTGGTAAAGCAACATTCGCTTTGTTTGGAGAGGCACGTTTTCTTAACCCTCACGGCTTTAGACATATTGGCTCCAAGCATTTACGAAAAGTTGGGAAAGCTGAACACAAAGAGGCTTTTAGCTCTTTACAGGGGCATAGCGCTCAAGTTGATGATGAGTACGCAGCTCAAATTACTAATGACTATGATTTAATCGAGGAAATCGTAGATGATTGGTGGGAATGAGCCGACAAAAGCGGATCCGTTTAAGCGATCGAGCTTACTTAATCCATAACTGGCTCTACCTTTATCAAGGGGGCAGCAAATCTCTTTTAAAGTTGGGAGCGTTCAAGACCTGGGCCGAACAGCATACTGGTGCGGCTCATTCGTTAGAAGATATTCGCACGGCGATCGACGAACTGGTTCTTCATGGTTTAGTCACAGTCCACTCCATAGAACTGGAACCACATGATATCGATCCTAGTAAATTCATCCTTTAAGAGCGCATGCATTGCGACCAAATGGCTATATCTGGCACGTGTCTAAAGGATATAGCCTCCAGCGCAAGCCTTTTTGTTGCACCCCCCAGCAGAAGCGTAGGCTAAAAAGCAAAGCTGCGCCGATGCAAGCAAACCTCTCGCCAGTAAGTCACTTAGTGTGGGGTGCCTGAGCAGTGCAGTCGCTCTTACTGCCAAGGCAACCGAAAGGTCTGAGGCGGCTCGAGCGATACATCCACGCTTTGCACAGCAGGCGTGAGCGACTGCGCCAGCGTCTGCTGCAAGGTAGGGCTAAAGCTAGAGCCCAGCAGCAGTTTCAGCAGGTCATTCGTACCCAGTTCATCCAGTGTTTGGTAGGTCAGTTGGTACTCCAGAATCGAGATTACTTCTTCCAGCCACTCGTCGGGTAATTTGCCTCTCAACTCACGACGAATCTGGACGATCACAGGATTAGTTTGGCTAAACATACTATGAGCGAGTGCCTCTATAAAAGTGACGGGTACAGTGACGGGTAAAGCGTTATCTCAATGACGGGTACGGTGACGGCTTTCACTTGTTGAGTGTTGGGAAGCCCACTCCGTCTAGATTTCCAACCACCGCACCCACTCCGCACGGGAAGTGACGGGTGAGAAGGTTTCAATCAGGTTGAGTTTGATTAGCTCCAACAAAAGTTCGTCCACTTGCTCAGAATTTAAGCCTTTGCTTTGACCCCAGTTTTGCTTGACTGTGCGCACAGCAAGCTCCTTCTTTTTACGCAGGTAGACGCCTAAGTCTTTGAGGTCACTAGCGGGTAGAGCCTCAAGGCGATGGCGGGTAGCCTGTGGCTCGTCCTGGGGTGGTTCAGCTTGCCAGCAGTCCTGCAACCAGCCAACCACTTGCGTCCGAAAATCAGGTGGTGGTGCTTGGATCTGTGGTGTTTTGGGTGGTGCTGGTTGAGTTTGTCCTTGCGGTTGCGTCCACGGCGTGAAGTCAGTCAGTTTGCGCTCAATTTGAGGCAGTTCCACTGGTAACCATTCCGCATGACCCGGCAGTTTTAACTTACCTCTGCCGCTGGAGACCGGTTTGCGTGTGGTGGGGTGAATCGTGGGAATCAACTCCAATTCCAGCAGGGCCGCGTCACGCAACCGGGCAATGCCTTTCGCATCCCCTAGCGCTGACAACGTCCGATCGTGTGCGACAAACAGGGGTGGCATCAGCACTTTGCGACTATCACTCATCGCGGACTTGAAGAACTTACTCCCGATGTCACCCGGCAGTCGATCCGCCCAGTTCGTCATTTCTTCTGACACCACGCTGGTAATGCGCTGCTGCTGTCGTAAGGACTGCTGCCAGTCTTCTTCGGTCAAACCAGAGCGATTGAATTCCTGGTAGCGGCGCTCGATTTCGTCGAGGTACCACTGCAAGAACGCCGCGATCGCTGGGTAATCCATCCCCGCACCGATATGCCGGATGCCTTTCCACTCATGGTTAGCCGCGTGCGGGTCCAGCAAAATCACCTGATGACCCGCTCGCACCTTTTCCATCACTAGATAACGTGCCGTCCAACTCTTCCCGGCACCCATGCCACCAAACAACAGCCCGGGATATTCCAGGAAGTTTTGCAGATAAGCCGTTGGGTCTGCCGCTGGATCAGACGTGGGTGTGACCGGCATGGCTGGTTGCCCAGGAGCAGCAGTTTCTGCCCTAGGCTGCGGGGTTACCTGCGGCTGTGGTGGCGCTGTCACGTCCTGATAGTCGGCATCCTGGATATCTGACAGATAGGGTGCCATCTGGGGGTAGAGTCGTTCGGCTGCCTGTAACTGAGCTACCTGTTGATAGCCTTCCAACTCCGCGTGATGGGCGATCGCCTGCAGTTGCCCTTGCTTCAGCAGCGTTTGGCGCTCCCACTCCTCGTACTGGCGACGATAATCACGCCGTGTTTGCGTGAGCAACCAGGCAGACACGCACAGCCCCGTGCCCATCAAGGACAGCGGAATTTTACGGTAGGCTGCCTGGTAGGTCAGTTGCGTACCCAGCAAGCGAAACGTTTCAGGCTGATGCAGGTAGCCACTGACCGCGATCGCCGTGCTAGTCATGCCAGTCGCCAGTAGCCCCAGAATTTGAGGCAGATAGGGGTCTTTCACCGCAAAACCTCCTGCACCTGTTGCTGCACTTGCTGTTGCACCTGTTGACTGGTGTGGGCAAGTTGGTCAAACCAGCCCGCGAAGATAGCGACGGCGAGAGCGATCGCTAGGGCGAGTAACCGGGCACTACGAGACAGATAGGCGGGCAGCGCCAAAGAGAGAATGCAGGCGATCGCCCCCATCCAGTAGAACGGTAGGAGCGCTGTCAGCCAGCGGGCGATCAAGGTCACGGTAATACCCAGCGCAAATAGCCCCATGAAGCGGCTAATGCCTTCCAGGGCGTAATCGATGCGATCCGGTTCGGGGGTGTCCTCTGGCTCGTAGTTGCCGCCGGACGGTGGCAGCAGGAGGGGTGAATCGTAGGGGTCAAACATGGTTCACCTCACACCCGAAAGAAGTCTTTGACACCATGCCAGAAGCCTTTACCAGGCTTGCCAGCGGTACCATACGTCAGCAGTTCTTTACGGGTTTCAGCCTGTCGCCGCAACGCTTCCTGCACTTGCAGCTGGCGCTGCGCCTGGGGCACTTTCTCACCGATCGCCTTGGCGCGGTTCTGATGCCGCAGGTGAATGAGCTTGATGGCGCTCTGGAAGTCCAAACGATTCAGGTCATACTCTGAGCGGTATTCCGCTTCCAGCTTCTGCATCCCGTGTCCGGCTTTCTGGTTCAGCAGTTGCAGATGCTTGTCGTAGCCTTTGGAGAGCAGCCACGCATCCAACAGGCTCTTGTCGATTTGCTTGGAGCCTTTCTCGACTTGCTTCAGCACGCGCTGGACAAACTGCTCGTACTCGACTTGGCCGTCGATGAGCGTGGTGAAGTGCTTCTCCAGGATTGGCAGAATTTCCTTCAAGCGGGTCATGGCAGTGGCGCGGTCGGCAAACAACGCCAGCTCGTGGTCGCTCATTTGCGGTAGGCGTGCCAGGTCGAGGCCGAAGTAGCGGGTGGCGCGTGCGGTCAATGCGCCTGCATGGGGTAGGACGTGGGATTGGATGCCTTTGGGGCTGCTGTTGTAGCCTTTGGCTCTTGGTGCTGACATTAGTGGCACTCCTTCGTTTCAGAAGACCAGAACAGGAAACTGCTGCGCTGGGTGTCGCAGACAGGTGAGCGGGGGACGACAACGACGCGCTGACCGGCAGCACCGGCGAGCCAGCCCAGCAAGTACCCACCTAAGACAAACCCAAGCACCACAGCGATGCCGAGCAGCAGGGTGTTGAGTGGTTCACGGTACGTGGTCACGCGCTCGGGGGTGATGGGTGCTTGTGCTAACGCCGTTTCGAGTGGGGTAAAGGTGGTACTGCCATCGGCTTGTTGTTGCACCAGGTAGGGTGTCCCGGACTGGTCTGCCCAGACGGACAGCTTGGCAGGTGCGGCGGTTGGTAGCGCTTTAGGGTTGGGCATGGTTGGAAGCTCCAAGGAAATTGCTCGCCAGCCAGCCGGTCTGACCCCGCCATCGCACGGGCACCCACACGACGCCGTCTTGCTGGACGCGGCGCTCCGGGGACAATTCCACCAGGTCACCATGCATCAGTACGCCTAAGACTGCACTCTGCAAGCTGGGTGCGGCGCGGAAGTTGGCGGCCATGCCAGGGCTCTGGATGGGGGCGATCGGGAAGGTGGCAAGGTCATTTTGGGTTGCTGGCGGGGCATTGGTTGCAGCCGCTGTGGGCGGCGCTACAGACGTTTCTGGCTGTTGTGTGGTAGCATCTGACGATGCTAGTGACGGGGTCGGCAGCGGCGAGACAGAGGGTGTAGCCGTAGGACTAGCGGCGGCGGTTGTGGCTGGTTGCTGCTGTTGCGAGAAACCGAAGCCGAACATGAGCAGTGGAATCGCCAGCAGTCCCAGAGCCAGGGGTAAGCCCCAGTGAGTGGTGGCTTTGGGCTCGGGTGGGGGCACTGGCTGCAGGGTAAAAAATTGTCCCTCGGTCGGGTTGGGGGGCTGTGACATGGCTTTAGCACCGTGAAGGGGGTCTAAGCTGACTGGGCACAAGTGGCTGACAGATGCAGCGTAAGGCTTACAGCGGCAACGCACCAGCTGCCGTGTAAGGAGCGATCGCCAGAAAGTTGCTGGTCAAGTCAGGCACTTCTAAGGCATCGTCCAGCAGGACTGCAAAGTCGGAGCACTGGTTGGGGTGTCCGCTGAGTTCTGCCACCAGATATTGCTGAATGCGGAGTTGGGATTGACGCAAGCGATCGGCCATCACTCTGGCGGTGCTGCGCTCAAACTGGGTCAGTTTGGCATCGAAGGCAAACACCTGAGCATTGATGGTGTTCACGCCGGTTTGAGCTAGGGCCGAAATAGCATGAGCGCTCTGATGATCCAGTTCAGACAGCCGTTGCTGTTGCTGCTCAGCGTTGGGGTTGGGGCGCTTAGCTTTGGGTTTGTGTCCGTTGACGGAGTCTTTGAGAGCATCGGTGTTAAGGGGCATGGGTTTCTAGCTCCTGAAGCAATAGGGTTTTGAATTTAGCGACGGATCGGCAACGCTTGAGAAACAAGACAAGACTGATGAGCACGGCTAAATCACTGTCGTCATAAAGTCCGTATTCGTTTGGCTCCATGTGAAGTTGTTCGATCCACCAGCGCAGTGTGCGAATGGGCACTCGCTTCCGCCTCACTGTTGAGAGTCGCCAAGCCAGTTCTTGCAAGGTATGTCCGTGCGCTTGAATGACTTGCGGTGACATAGGTTTGCCATTCGTATTGCTGCTTCATTGCAGACTGATGCCAAGGCAATGAAGCAGCAAGGAGATTCAATTCATGCTTGGAATGCTAACATAAAGTGAAGCATAAAGCTTCATAGTGCTTCATAAGTAGAAAAAAGCAACGATGGGACTAACATTGAGGGGAAGTGAATGGATGAACTTGTGGCTGCCAAAGACCGCATATCGGTCGATATAACCGACATCAAGGACAGAATTGAGCTGTATCGGGAGGATCCAGCGTGGCGTGAATTATCAATGGCTGGAAAAATCCGAGCCTTGGTGATTGAGAAGCTGGAAGCAAAAGAGGTTGAACAAGCCAAGTAAGGGCGATCGCGATGATTCAAGCCATACCGAAGCAAGTCACATTTGATGAGTTCATGGACTGGTATCCAGAGCACTCAGAACACCACTACGAGTTGCATGATGGGGAAATCATTGAGATGCCGAAACCCATTGGCAAACACTCACAAGTCGCCGGTTTTCTGGTGGCTGAAGCTAATTTTGAAATCCGTAGGCTCCGGCTCCCATACTTCATTCCCAAGGAGTGCATCGTCAAATGCAGTGAGTCAGGTTACGAGCCTGATTTGATTGTGCTGGACAGCCACACGATCGCAGCCGATACCCGCTGGGCAAAGGAATCCACGATCACGCGGGGGGAATCGGCCAAGGTCGTGGTTGAAGTAGTGAGCACCAACTGGAGTGATGACTACGCCATGAAGCTAGAAGACTATGAGGCGTTAGGCATTGCTGAATACTGGGTTTGCGATTACTTGGGCTTAGGCGGTAAGCGGTATATTGGCACTCCAAAACAGCCCACGTTTTCGGTCTACCAACTCAACCCAGATGGGGAGTATCAGGTGAAGCAGTTCCGGGGACAGCAGGTGATCGAGTCGCTGGTCTTTCCTGAGTTGCAACTGAGCCTGGAGCAGATTTTGGCAGCCGTAACTGAACCTATGACATGAGAGGCGCTGAATGTTTGTACTCTTGACCAAAATCTAGGCTCAAAAACTGCGGCATTTTTCGAGATCTGCGCTTAGATGGCTTAAGCTACTTTCTACAGTAAATTCCACTGACAGTAGTGCAAGCAGCAGACGAACTCACAGGTTTCCACGTTTGGACAGTACAGGAGGTAACTGGATGATCTAACAAGCCCTTTAAAAGTCAGAACCCCCACTGGTGCAAACAGAAGGGGCGAAAGACTTTAATTCAGTTTTGGATAGGATTTGGGGACTCTAACCGCGCCTGGGAAAGCAAGTGTTAGGTCTTCCCGCTTTGCTATGCCAATTTTAGTGGCAATTTGTCAAAAGGTGCAACAACTTTGACAAATTGCTCTTAATTTTGCATGGCTTCCTATCGGTCACCACTACAGACCTAGGGAGTTAACTTGTGCATCGAATTTTTGCTTTATTTAGGGAGGGCAGCCCATGCAGCTAGCCCCCTCTCGTGCCTTTCCATCCGTGCAAGAAGGTGATGATCCCTTCCTTGCTCTCTGGCCCCACCGCTATGACTATCTCTGGGCCGAGCATCCCCATCCCGATGAGCGACCTGACTGGCAAACCGAGAGCCGTCATCCCTTGAGCGATCGCCTGCTGCAACAAGGCACAATGCTCTACGGTGTCCGCTTTGGTCCCACCACTCGCTACTGTGTCCTCGATGTGGATAAAGGCAGTGCTTATCACCCCACCCGTGATCGCTTTGCCTGGCGGCGGTTAGTCGCAGCGCTGGAAGTTTTGGGTCTGGTACAAGCCATCGTCTGCACATCCAGCTACAGCGGTGGTCTCCATCTCTACTTCCCCTTTGACACCGAGCAGAAGACATGGGCGGTCGCTCTGGCGGTCTCCACACTGCTGGAAAATAGCGGCTTCAAACTGGCCCCGGGACAGCTAGAAGTCTTTCCCAACTGCAAAGCCTATGTCACCAGTGGCGAACACAGTCTCTACAACGGCCATCGTCTGCCGATGCAAGCGGGGTCGTACCTGCTGAATCAAGACCTCCAGATGATCTGGGGCAACCAAGAGACCTTTGTGCAGCACTGGCAGTTTGCCCAACAGCGCAACAGCCTCGACACCAAGGCACTAGAGCGGATTCTGAAAGTTGCTCGACGAAGACAGTTTCGCGTGACTGGTAAAGCGGATAAGTTCCTGAACGATTTGAATGCCGAAATTGAGCAGGGTTGGACAGGACCTGGACAAACCAATCGGTTACTCGGACGCATTGCCATGCGCTCTTATATCTTTGGACACGTCCTCTATACCGAGAAGCCGTTAGAAGGCAACGCCCTGATACACGATATCGTCACGATCGCCCAAGCCCTCCCTGGCTATCACGACTGGTGTCAGCATCAGCAGGAAGTGGAAAAACGTGCTCAGGAGTGGAGACTCGCCATTGAACAAAGCCGCTACTTCCACTACGGCACCGACAAACGTCCCGCCGAGGTCAGTCCCGAACAGCCTAGCGAGTCAGAACCAAACTGGAACCAGCAGCAACAAGCCGAGGCTAGAGCACGCCTGCAACAGGCCGTCGCTGACCTCTTAAACAAAGAAGCACTGCCGTCAGGCATCACTGAACGCTTCGATGCGCTCGTCCCCTATGGACTGAGTGGAGCGACGCTCTATCGGCATCGTGATCTCTGGCATCCAAGACATTTACAAAACGCAACAATCGGCGCGCTTCAGAGTGCTGTGGAGCCAGATTGCTCGTGGACGGCATCCGGCTCCACCAGTCACACAAACTTATTGGGTGAAAGTGGGTGTAATACGCTGCCTGAAGGGAGTTCTAGCCCTCTGGAAAGTCTGGAACCATGGACGATCGGGTGTAATAGCGCTCCCATCGGGGATTTAAGTCATTCAGAGACCAGGAATATGACCCAAGAGGAGGGGATTGCTTATATCAAACAGGTCTTAAACCAGGTTAAAGCGAGACGACAGGTGGAAACAGCTCAGAAACGACAACGTTTGACAGGACAAGACCAGCTGGCACTCCCCTTTGACCAGGAAACGCCGTAAGCTCTATTGGCACTGCGGTAGCGGCTCCGCTTGTGGCTTTTCAGGCTCTGTCGGCTTCACCACCCCAGGTGGAGCTGTCAAAGTGTCGTGGTTAATTGGGTTCTTTTACGCAAAGGGACGTAAAGCGACATGGCCGAGGGCCGACGTTCAGTTCTAATCGCGAAGTTCCCGGAGACGATCCGGCGGAAAAGATCGATAGAAAGCTGTCTTCCCGACTCTGAGGTAATCGATGACTACCCGATAAACGGGTAGTGCACCGTGTCCTTGAGTATCGCCTCGGCCGTGCTTCTACCGACGAGCGTAGAGGGTTGATCCGGGCTGCCGTCGCCAACCATGCCGTCATCGCATGGGAGCCTATCAATCGGCTCGGGGAGTATGACTGCTCCAATGAAAAGCGCCGGGTTCGGTAGGCATTCCACCCCAAAAAACATCCTGGAAGCGCCAGCTCAAAAAGGGGAAAGGAACTCCGTGTAACCATCTGGTCTCAGTGCTTTCCCCAGTACGTTCTTGTCGCTTTACGTACCTTTGCGTCAAGGAACCCATCACTTATTACGGGGCACAAGAAGCATGAAACGAGAAGCGCTTAAAGCCCTTCAATAGGGTACTCAGCCCTTTTCCAGGCTGCCAGACCACCCATGAGTTCAGCAATATTTTGATACCCTGCTGCCCGCAATTGCGCTGCCGCCGCTGCTGTTTGCTCATCAGTCTGACCATAGACGTAAATGTCACGGTTTGTTTCCAGAGCGGCACGCGCACGAGCGACTAGCTCACCCAAGGGCATCGCGATCGCTCCCATGATGTGGCTAGCATTGAATGTGGTCCGTTCTCTGACATCAATAATCGTCAGGGCAGGCTCACCCCAATCTAAGCGCTCTTTAAGAGCAGCAACGCTAGCTTTGTCCTGCATGGCACTGGGGGTCGGAATGAGTTGAAAAGGCTTAGTCATGATTTCACCAGTGATAAAGATTACAGTCTGAACGTTGTACCGCTACGGACAAAACAAGGCAGGGTCGAAATTCAGGAGGCTTGACGGTTCAAGCAGCTTTCTAAAGCCACTTCTGCCTCACTTAGCTTCGGAGCAGCCTTGAGGTTAAGCACTCGCTCAAGCTGATCGTTGCCCATCTCACTCAAAGCCCGCTTGAGGCTCGGTTGACTGAGTACCGTTGGTAAACAAGCAATGAGGGCACTGGTGCGATCGTCTTTAAGAGAACCCTTGACTGCCTGCGGAGCGATCGTTTCAGAAACTGTTGCAGCATCAAGCGGCAGCGCCAGCGCCGGATTAAAAAGTAGTCCTGGTAGCCAAAACAAGCCTACTAGCAAAGCTATGAGGAGCGTGCGAGACAAGCGATCGGTAAGCTGATTGAAGGAAAAACTGATCCCGACCAATGGTGCTGAGCTTTGGTTTTTGAGACTTGAAATAGTAGCCATAAAAGTCCTTTGTGAGCGTGGAAATTGCTGGAAAGCGCTAGCGATGACAAGACTGGATGGTTGCCAAACTGGATCACACTGCTCAAGTTCAATCAGCAGGGCTGACCCACAGCAGTCTCCAGAAGTGGAGCAGACCCTATCGAAGAACCGTTCGATGAGCATCGCAGACAGGAAACCCAGCCTTGCTCACCGACCATTCCAGACTTCAGCCTGAGCCGTAAAACCCCAAGCTCAAGCATGGCGATCAGTGGTTGAAGCGGCTTTGGTCAAACTTGCCATACTCCCTACTTCAAATTTAGTCACTCAAAAATCGACTCAACGCTGAAACGACAGACATGTTTGCCAGGTTAGGGAGAGACAAAACCTGCATCCAATTGCCATTCGTGCTTGAGCAGACTTCGATACAGCGTTTCCCGCAGCAGCATTTGACGGTAGTGTTCGATGAGGAACGCTTGAGCCTGCTCGTGTGACATTTGCTCTACCTGATCGGTAAAGCGCTTGAGGCTGAAGTCTTGCTCTAAAGTAAGTTCGGTTACTTGATCCATCACGATCGTTTGCGCCCTTAGTGGGATAAAGCCGTAAACAATGGTTTTGCCATTTGTTACGTCATGTGAATTAGTGTAACGAATTATTTACATATTTTACGATTTCGGAAAAATATGTTTATGGACGCCTTTGGCTTAGAGCACGATCACCTGATTTTGCACGACAGGCGTTGTTTACGGCTTGACGTTGCACGATGTGCTTACTGAGTTGATCTACCCGCTCTGCTACTGGGGGTGATTGAAGCGAACGTGTCACCAGGTGCAATTAGAACTAAACCGAAGCCTGAAACAGCCTCAATTCGTTGACTAGTAAGGGGGTGTAAGCCCAAACCCCAGAAAATTCCGTCAACTGCACGGCGACCGTGAACTTTCCGGTTTTCGATGGTTGGCGGGTTGTCATCCTGTGGTGTGGCACCCGCATGGTGACTCATAGCTCAATTTCAACTTTCCGGTTTACAAGCCTTTTGTAGAAAGTTTTAGAGTTAATGATGCACCGCGACGATCGCGGCGAAAAACAGGGTACTCAACATCTACAGTGTTTGGCAGGTCATCAATCGGATGCGATCGTGGCAGAGCTAGATTTGGGCTGACAGAAATTTCTGGGTTTTGGGCTTACACCCCCAGTTTTGGCATGGCTTCCTATCCACTGCTTACACCAGTAATAGGGAGTTAACTCGTGCATCGAATTTTTTATGTTTCTAGGGAGGGCAACTGGGGTGAAATGAGAAGTGGAGCAGAAAACCGTGTTAAGGGTTTGACTAATAGCTTTGTACTAAAATTGACCTACTTGTTGCTCGAAAATGGCTAGTATAGAGCCTCTTTCGCCGCGCTTCAAAAGCTGAAACCCGCATTCTCTCGTTGCGCTTCTGCGTGAGCCGCAATAGACCGAGAAGAAACAGGGCATGAAGCTCTGTGACTAGAACCTTTACACAGCAGTGGTTTCAGGCTTAACACTACTTCCTGCTCCACTTCTCATTTCATCCCGGAACCAGCAACAGCAAGCTGAGGCCAGAGCAAGGATCCAACAGGCCGTCGCTAACCTCTTAGAAAAAGAAGCACTTCCATCAGGCATTACCGAACGCTTCGATGCGCTCATTCCCTATGGACTGAGTGGTGCGACGCTTTATCGGCATCGCGATCTGTGGCATCCCAGATATTTACAAAACGCAATAATGGGCGCGCTTCAGAGTGGTGTGGAGCCGGATTGCTCGTGGGCGGCATCCGGCTCCAACAGTCACACAAACTTATTGGGTGAAAGTGGGTGTAATACGCTGTCTGAAAGGACTTCTAGCCCTTTAGAAAGTGTGGAGCCAGGGGCGATCGGGTGTAAGAGCGCTCCCAGCGGGTCTTTGAGTCAGTCAGAGACCAGAAATATGACCCAGGAGGAGGGGATTGCTTACATCAAGCAGGTGTTAAAGCAGGTCGAAGCCAGACGGCAGGTCGAAAAAGCACAGAAACGTCAACGCTTGGCCGGGCGCGACCAGCTTTTACTCCCGTTTGGCGAAGGTCTAGAGTAACCCCTAGTAGCAATGTGCTTCAGGGTTGAAGCAACGTTAGCTTGAGGCGCACTGGTACTGGAGTGCGGAACCGTGGCTTGCGGCTGGGTAGTCTTAAGTAAAAGCTGCTTTCGCAAGGTTACAATCATGCCGCCTCAAATTGATACTGGAGTCGCTTACCTACTTTGGTGTACCTGTTTGTTCGGGTTCTGCGGCGGGCAACGGTTCTACGCGGGCAAAATTGGCTCTGGCTTGCTCTATTTGTTCACGTTCGGGCTGTTCGGTTTTGGGCAACTGGTTGACTTGGCTTTGCTTCCCGGTATGGTCACTGAGCGCAATCAGACGCTACGCGGTCGCTCTCTGGGTCAAGCCTATCAGTCAGTAGCAACTGCGAGTGTGGGACCTGTACCCGCAGCGACGCCACCCATGCAGAAGCTCTTAAAGGCTGCAAAGGCCAATGGTGGCACCTTGTCGCTGGCGCAGGCGGCCTTGCACACGGAGTTAGAACCAGCGGCGCTCAAGGCGTTGCTCAAAGAGGCGCAGCAATTAGACTATGCCGAAGTCACCAATGATCCAAAAACAGGTGCAGTTCGTTATCGTTTCGATGTTTAGGGTTCTAGTTGCCACTGGGTGCACTGCCCACGCCGCAGAAGGGCGAGGCTAGAATGAGGTTTCTACCGCTTCCTTCAATAAAAGAGTCGCTCTTTGAGCCTGTGATAGTCGAAGCATCTAGTCCAAAGGCTGTCCAATGGTCAAAAGAAGCGCCAGTGAATCTATACTGGCACCTTTTGCCTTTACATCGGCTCGCTCCCCACAGTCCAAAACCTTTTTTCGGTAGAAGCTTCAGACAATGTGGCACTTAATGACCAAGAACAGTGTCGACTCCTAACTTGGGGCGGTAAACAAAATAGATCCAGACAACCACCATCGACTCAAGCTATGAGTTTTATCGAACTCCACAGAACCTTTCATGAGCTGTCGGAACATAGCACCGAGAACGATGATGTAGATGTCAGTCGGGCATTCCACATTGGTGATCGCCTCTACTGGTTTGACCTCCTCAAGGAGTATCGCCTGATCCTTTTGTCTGAAGCTGGCTCAGGCAAAACTGCTGAAATCCGCAACATTGCATGCACACTGAGGGAGGAAGGAAAGCCTGCGTTTTTCCTGCGTCTGGAACACCTCTCTGGAGATTTCGAGGATGCTTTTGAGGTCGGAACCTACGAGTCCTTTAGAGAATGGCTGGCTTCTGGCGAGGAAGGATGGCTTCTTCTGGATTCGGTGGATGAAGCCCGTCTTCGAAACCCCAGTGACTTTGAACTCGCGATCCGCAAGTTGAGCAGGCAAATCAGTACAGCTAAAGACCGGACGCATATTGTCATAACCGGTCGGACGACAGCATGGCGGCCGAAAACAGATCTTGCCTACTGTATTACTCATCTGCCGTATACGGTGGCTGCCACAGCGGAACGTGATCCGCAGTCTGAAGATGATGATTCAGAAGAAAGCTTGCAGACCGAAACTGCGACGCAGAGCAGAATTAAATCGGTTTTCAAGATTGTTGCACTTGATGATCTCACGCCTAAGCAAATTGTGGTGTTTGCCAATGCCCGAGGCCTTGAGAACAGCAAAGCGTTCCTCGCTGCCGTGGAACGTGCCTACGCATGGTCGTTCACATCGCGTCCTCAGGACCTGGAGGAACTTACCGAATTCTGGATCGACAAAGGTCGGATTGGCAGCCGTCTTGAGCTTATGCAGAACAGCATTGAGCGAAGGTTGACTGAACGTGATCAAGGTCGTGCCGATGCCCGCCCACTTTCGGCAGAGCGTGCTCGTCAGGGGGCAAGGCTCTTGGCGGCAGCGACAACATTGATTCAGAATCCGACAATCAGGGTTCCTGATGGAACGGAGAACTCCAAAGGGATCGCAGTTCAATCCGTGCTGCCCGATTGGGACGACAAGGATCAGTTGACCTTGCTGTCGCGGCCCATATTCGATGAGGCGATTTATGGTACGGTACGCTTTCACCATCGTTCGGTACGAGAGTACCTCGCCGCCGAATGGATTGTCGAACTACTGAAGCGTGAAACATCTCGCCGAACTATCGAAACGCTATTCTTTCGCAATCAGTACGGTTTAGACATTGTTGTGCCTACGCTGCGTCCGATCTTGCCTTGGTTAGTAATTTTGGATGAGAAAATCAGGGAGCATGTTCGCAGAGTCGCACCTGAAATTATCTTTGAAGGAGGTGATCCTAGTCAGTTGCCTCTAGAGGTTCGACGCTACATACTGCATGAAGTTTGCGAACAAATGACCAACGGTGCTACCGCTCGCTCGAAGCATGACGACGATGCAGTGCTCCAATGTTTCGCAAACCCTGACTTGACCGATGACGTTCGTGTATTACTCCGGCAGCATACGGGTAGCGAAGATCTGACAGTATTTCTGCTCCGTCTGGTATGGCTCGGTCAACTTGAAGGTGCACTGCCAGAAGCCATGGACGTTGCGCTACTGCCAACTACTGAAAAGTACGCCCGCTTAGCAGCATTCAAAGCCATCAAAGCGCTTGGTTCCAACGAGAATCAAGCGCTTGTCCGTCAGAGCCTTCTTACAGAAGCATCCGAACTTAAGCATGTGTGGCTTGCTGAACTTCTCAAGGGTGTGCAGCCGACAGAACAGACCTTGGTTTGGCTCTTAGCGTGCCTAGAAAAAACAGAATCCAAGGAGTTCTATCGCGCTGGTTATCTAACAGATGGCGTAACAGAATTTGTTGATAGTGCTGACATCGAGCTGCTTCCTCAGCTTGTTACCGGCTTGAACAGACTGCTCAGCTTTTCGCCAGTGATTGAACGCCAATATTGCGAAGTATCCGAGAAATTTCAGTGGTTGATGGTGCCGGCATCCAAAGCAGTTGAGCGACTAATTTTGTCCCGTCATCCCGCATCGTTCGCACCAGATGCATTTGCAGTCCTGCACAAATTTTCAGCTGCATCTAGCTACGGGATCGATGACCTGGACGAAGTCAAAACCAAATTTTCAAAGCTTGTTCCTGCATGGCAAGAGCTGAATCGGGCCTTGTTTTGGTTTGAAGTTCAAGGATCGAGGGAGGCTATAGACAGGAAGCATGGATTGCGGCTGACCAGCTTCCGGCAAGTAGCAATTTTCGGATCGTTCTGGCTGTTCGAGGAAGGCGATTTTGGGTATGTAGCTGAAGAAATTTCTCGCCAAATACTTCCAGACAACAAATTAATCGCCTTATCGCTGGCTTTCAATCTGTACATAGCAGCTAAGCGACCACACGCATGGCGTGTGAAACTGAAGAAGTTGGTTGCACACAATGAAGCGTTGTCTGAGCAACTAGATAACTATTTGAGACCGCCCGCTCAAAGTGAGGACTTACGCTGTTGGAAGAAGGAGGGAACCAGACAGAAAAGGCGCAATGAAGCTAGACAAAAGAAACAAGAGAAATACCACGCGGACTGGAAGATGTCTCTCAACAATGATCTTGAGGAGATTCGCACGGTGCTCCGCGAAAAGCCTGGGACCATAACAAACCCCTTGCTCTATCTCTTTGATCAGACTCGGGACAAAAGGAGCTCAGCGGGGCGATGGACTAAGTATAACTGGAAAACTCTGATACTAGAGTACGGAGAGGATGTTGCGCGCTTCTATCGAGATAGCACTGTTTCTTTCTGGCGACACCATGAACCAAAGGTAAGATCGGAAGGTGCTCCACTCAACCAAACGCCCTATGCCGTCATAATCGGGCTCACGGGTCTTGAAATTGAGTTCAATGAAACCAAAGACTGGCTTAAGAATCTGAGTGCTGCGGAAGTCGAACGAGCGTGCAAATATGCATCCTTTGAGCTCAATGGTTTCCCCACCTGGTTTCCTAAACTCTTTGAGACGCACCCAAAGATTGTGTGTGCTTTTCTCCTGCAGGAAATCTGGTATGAGTTATCGATAGAGGAACCAGAGACGGAAACGCATTACATCCTCAGCGACGTGACTTGGTCGGGGCAGTGGGCTTGGGACGAGATCGCGCCCCACATCTACGCTTTCCTGGAAACCAAAGAGCCAACGAACTTATCCAACCTGGACAGGCTGCTGAAGATTCTTCAGGGATCAACTTTAGCTGATGATCTGCTTGAAGCGCTGGCGTGTCGAAAATGTCGCACGCTAGAGGAGTTGGATCATGTGGCTCGCTGGTTCGCCGTATGGACTGGCGTTGTTCCTGACAAAGCAATTGCAGCCCTAAGAATCCGAATAGCGGAGATAGCTGGATCGCTAGAGCAAACCTCATTCGCAATGATCTTCATCACTCATCTTTTAGGTAGCCGCAAAGGTGATGAGACTACTGCGCAGCAAGCATTTAAAACTCCAAGGCATCTGAGGTTGTTATATATATTGATGCACGAGTACATTCGGTACAGCGAGGATATCGACCGCACCGAAACCGGTGTTTATTCACCAGAATTGCGCGATGAAGCGCAGGCAGCACGGGATAGCCTACTTAACCTGCTGACACAGAGTCCTGGCAAGGAATCCTTTTTGGCACTTATGGACATTGCCGAGGTACATCCTGAAGAATCAGCTCGATCATGGATAATGCTTCATGCAAAAACAAAGGCCGAACAGGCGGGCGATATTGAACCTTGGTCGCCCTCGCAGGTGAGGGATTTCCACAAAAAGCTGGAGCGGACGCCCAGTAGTCATAGGGAATTGGCTGAACTAGCTATGCTACGGCTCCTCGATCTTAAAGATGACTTGGAACATGGTGACAGTAGCGTCGCAGGCATTCTGCGAAACGTTCCGCAAGAAACTGATATGCGCAAGTATATTGGACGGGAACTGCGCGAGAAGTCACTCGGACGGTATTCGATCCCACAGGAAGAAGAACTTGCCGATGCCAAGAAGCCAGACCTGAGGTTTCATGGGTTCGGTTTCGATGGGCCAGTTCCTGTCGAACTAAAACTCGCTGGTAAGTGGACTGGACCGAAATTATTTGAGCGTCTCGAAAACCAGCTTTGCGGTGACTATCTGCGCGACAACCACTCGAACCGAGGCCTCTTTGTGCTCATGTATTCGGGGGAGAAAGCTGGCTGGGACGTGCCTAGTAGCGATAATCGCGTGGATTTTGCAGGATTGATTGCCGCTCTTCAGGATTACTGGCGGCAGATTTCTTCGAAGTTTGCAAATGTGGACGACATCACGGTAATTGGCATAGACCTAACGAAGCGATCGCGTTGATTCAACAGTGGCTTTGTGGGAGTTTTCGGATAATCTGGATAAGGAGTTTCACCAGCCGTTCCGTCATAAACAGGTCAGAGACTCATTTGTGTAATTTGGTATCACGACAGGCTTGAAATGCCTATAGCATAAGCGCTCTGGCACTTTGAAAATTTTCCAGAATCAGGGGTTTGAGTGTAAACGTGTCCCCACAAACATCGCAGCCTTAAAAGGTGCCTACATATTTCCCGCCTGACATCAAATTATCTGCTAAACCACCGATCAAGTTATAGAAATAGAGCGCACTTGGATCTTCAAGAAAAGGCTCAATACGGCTGGGTTTAGGCATGAATTCGGTTTACCAAAGCGATTACAGACCTAGCGTGCCCAACTGCTACGTCGAGATGTAAAAGTAAAAATTTAGTTCTTGGTGAAGGTTAGGGATGCCAATCAAGCGATGGGAATACTAAAGATTGGTGACCTACTATTTATCCTAATGAAGAACTACCTTCGGAAAGCTCAACTTCTACTTGCATTGGTCGTTCCTTTAGTCTGTGCGGTTCCCGTCGTTCAGGTTGCAGCTCCTGCTAAGGCTCAGATGGTTGCGCAGTCACAACAGGAAGCAGTGAGAGCGGCTGTAGTTAAGTACTGGCAACAACAGGGGCAACCGAAGCCAGTGGTCGATCGCATCACGATCGAGGGTCGGTATGCTTTAGCAGACTGGTTGCAGGGTGAAGCTGGTGGAGCAATCGCGTTGATCAACCAAGAGGGTAGCTGGGTAGTAAAACCCTTTGGTGGCGGGATGCCGACTCCAGAAGCGCTCAGTCAACGAACCGGAATCCCCTTGCGTGTAGCGCGATCGCTGATGCAGCGCCAATTTAACACGCCAGCCCCAACAGTTAGTCAGAATACGGCGGTGCCAATGACGCTTTCGGCGGCTGAGGAGATGATGGCAATAACGATTCCTAACCAGAATACGACCCAGTCAGCTTATGGTGGGCGGTTGCGGCTCTACGATGTCCATATTGCCAAGATGTTTGAGGTGACGCACTTTCTGTGCAAGGAGTATCCCGGTCTGTATGAGCAGACATGGAGTTATCGCGCTGGAGGGGGCAGCATTGATATGGGCCATTTCAAGATCAGTTGTAACCTTGCTTCTGATATGGCCTTGGCGTATGGCTTGGGCAAATCTGAGCGTACGGCAATCCAGCGATCAATGGAAGAAGGGGGTAGACGTACCGATGTCTATCAGGTACCGATTCTGAACATTACAGGTGGTAAGGTTTCTCGCTGGCTCAGCTTCACGCAGGGATTCCGTCCTATCCGTTAGAGGCAGATGCGGTTCCAAAGCGGAAGCGGGTGGCTACTTCTGCTTTGGTTTGAACTCCAACATAAAACTAAGCCTTGCTCAAATTGTGTTCCGAAAACCTCGAAGGTCGTTGCAGGGGGTAACCTTCTAAACCGGAATTACAAAAGGTCAGATCTATTCGGTTCAAGGCTGAAGGCTAACCCCCTCGGCTCAAAGCCTCGATCGCCCCAACCACAAAGGTTCTTGACGGTGACAGCACGCCTTCGTTGCCAGGAGTCTTTTCTGTTTCCTTGACCCTACTGGGTACAATCGTTCTGATGCACTCGGTTGAGCACTGGGGCTGAACCAGTCCCAAGCGAAGGAAAACGGATGATTACTGGTGAACTGCGATCGCAAATTGACACAATCTGGAATGCCTTCTGGTCGGGTGGTATCTCGAATCCGCTGGAGGTGATTGAGCAGTTCACGTACCTGCTGTTTTTGCGACGACTGGATGACCTGCACACGCTAGAGGAGAACAAAGCCAATCGCCTCCAGCGCCCGATGGAAAAACGGGTGTTTCCAGAAGGCAACATTCCCAAAGGCACTAATCCGAATGCTAAAGACATCGCCTACGATGACCTTCGCTGGTCGCGCTTTAAGCATAGGGAGGCGCGGGAGATGTTTGAGGTGGTGAGTGAGTATGTGTTTCCGTTTTTGCGAACGGACTTTCTCAAGAGCTATGGCGATGGCTCGACTTATGCTCACCACATGAGGGATGCCCGCTTCACGATTCCCACAGCCAGCTTGCTGTCCAAGGTCGTGGATCTGATTGACGCGATGCCAATGGATGATCGCGACACGAAGGGCGATCTCTATGAATACATGCTCAGCAAGATTGCCAGCGCGGGACAGAATGGGCAGTTTCGCACGCCGCGCCACATCATTCAACTGATGGTGGAGATGACGTCACCGACCCCAAAGGATGTGCTTTGCGATCCTGCCAGCGGCACCTGTGGCTTTCTGGTGGCGGCGGGGGAGTATTTGCGCGACCATCATCCAGAGATTTTTCGGGATGCGAAGCTGAAGGAACACTTCCATCATGGGATGTTCCACGGGTTTGACTTTGATGGGACGATGCTGCGAATTGGCAGTATGAATATGCTGCTGCATGGCGTGGAAAACCCGGATGTGGTCTATCGCGATTCGCTGGCGCAAGACCATGCGGGTGAGGATGAGAAGTATACGCTGGTGCTGGCAAATCCACCGTTTGCAGGTTCGCTGGACTATGAGAATACAGCGAAGGATTTACAAGCGATCGTCAAAACCAAGAAGACGGAGTTGCTGTTTCTGGCGCTGTTTTTGCGGCTGCTGAAACCGGGCGGACGGGCAGCGGTGATCGTGCCGGATGGGGTGCTGTTTGGTTCCTCAAAGGCGCACAAGGAACTGCGGCAGCTTTTGGTGGAAGATCAAAAGCTGGATGCGGTGGTGAAGCTGCCGGGTGGGGTGTTTAAGCCCTATGCAGGCGTATCGACAGCCATTCTGCTGTTCACCAAAACGAATTCGGGTGGCACAGACCAGGTCTGGTTTTATGAGGTGTTGGCAGATGGACAGAGCCTGGACGATAAGCGCCAGCCGTTGCTGCCAGAGGAGAAGCTGGGTGCGGTTCCGAAGCTAGCACTTGTGGCAGAGGAACACGCGAAGAACAATCTGCCGGATGTGTTGGCACGATGGCAGCACCGGGAGGGCAGCGAACAGGAGCGTCCCCGCACAGCGCAGAGTTTTTGTGTGCCGAAGGCGGAGATTGTGACGAATGGCTATGATTTGAGCCTGAACCGCTACAAGGAAGTGGTGCATGAGGCCGTCGATCATGTGCCGCCCGAACAGATTTTGGCGACCCTGGCAGAGCTAGAAACCAAGATTCAGCAGGGGATGATGGCGCTCAAGGAGATGTTGGGATAATGGACGTACCATCGGAGCGGGAGGTCGGACGATGACGGTTGCAGCTCAAAAAATGACGTTTGATGAGTTTTTGTCCTACGACGATGGCACGGACAACTGGTACGAACTGGAGAATGGGGAACTGATTGCCATGCCTGCTGAGAGTGAGATTAACCGCCGCATTGCGATGTTTCTGGTGGCGACCTTGCTCAAGCTAGGTATCTCGTTCGATCGCCTCTCGATGAAGACGGAAATTGCAGTGAGCAGTACCAGGGTATCAGTGCGGGTGCCTGATTTGGTGCTGTTTTCAGAAGAAGGGGCGATCGCGTTAGAAGGGGCAAGCCGATCGCTGGTGCTGCTGGATATGCCGCCGCCGTCGCTGGTGGTAGAGGTGGTGAGTCCAGGGCAGGAGAATCGGGACTACCGCTATAAGCGATCAGAATACGCGGCGCGAGGCATTGCGGAATACTGGATTGTTGACCCGATACAACAACGGGTGACGGTGCTGGAGTGGGTGGAAGGGCTGTATGAGGAAAAGGTTTTTGCGAGGGATGAGCGAATTGCTTCGCCACTGTTGGGTAGTTTGGAGCTAACTGCTGCTCAGGTTTTGCAGGGGCGTTAAGCATTAATGGAAATGAAGGCTTATAGAAGAACGAAGGTGTTGGAGAAAATATTAAGATGAGACATAAATTTCCTCCTTCATGGTCAACTCGTTCGTTTAAGGAAGTGGCTGAGGTTGTTACGGGTACAACACCACCGACAAATCAGCCCCATTATTATGGAAGCTTTGTACCCTTTTTAGGACCAGCAGAATTAGGTGGAACAGAGCCTATAACTCAAAGCCCTAAAGGACTTTCGGACCAAGGGGCAAAGCAAGCAAGGCTTTTACCTGCTGAGTCTGTCTTAGTCTGCTGCATCGGTGCAACCATTGGGAAAGTTGGTTTTTCGGGAACAGAATTGGCAACTAATCAGCAGATTAACGCTTTAGTCTGCGATCAAGATGTCGTTTTTCCTCGATTTGTCTTTCACTACTGTCGAACGCTTGAAACACTAATTCGACATCATGGAGCCTCTACAACTTTGCCGCTTCTTCCGAAAGGGCGTTTTCAGGAACTTGAAATTCCTGTTCCACCGATCGCCGAACAAAAACGCATTGCAGCCATTCTAGATAAGGCAGAGGAACTTCGAGGTTTGCGTCGGCAATCATTGGGGGAATTAGATACGATAACCCAATCCATCTTCCTCGAAATGTTCGGCGACCCAGAGAAGAATCCAAAAGCTTGGGCAGAGCATGAACTTCAGAAAGTTGTGAAGCAAGGAACAATAGTTACATATGGAATCGTTCAAGCGGGTGAAGAGTTTCCTGGTGGCGTTCCCTACATTCGGACAGGCGATATTGCAGACGGTGAAATTAAACTGCCTGAATTACGGCGTACAGATCCGCAAATTGCAGCCAAATTTGATCGCTCTAAAGTTGATGCTGGTGACATTGTAATGAGTATCCGTGCCACAGTTGGAACGACTGCATTAGTTCCATCTTCATTAGAAGGTGCAAATCTCACACAAGGAACTGCAAGAATAGCTCCTGGTGATAAGATCGAACGTCTGTACTTGCTTAATTTTCTTCGTGCAACTGGCACTCAACATTGGATAGCTCGGCAGGTCAAGGGTGCTACTTTTCGCGAAATTACATTGGCACGGCTTCGCGAACTACCTGTTCTACTACCTCCGCTTTCCCTTCAACAGGAATTTGCTCGGCGTGTGGAGGCGATCGAACAACTCAAAGCCACCCACCGCGAAACCCTTGCCCACCTTGATGCCCTCTTCGCCTCCCTGCAACACCGAGCCTTTCGCGGCGAGTTGTAGCGTGTGTTTCGACTACGCTCAACACACCCCTCGCTCAACACACCTAGCTGTCTGAGCGAAGCCGAAGACAGCCGAAAACAAAGCGTACAATAGCAGTGAAAGCGTTTCAAAGCGATAAAGCCTTATGACCGCAGTGCTTGCCACCCCCATTAGCCAAATCGAGCTGGCTCCCGGCAGTGCCATTCGCATTGATGGTGTCACTTGGGAAAGCTATATCGCCCTGTTGCAAGAGCTAGGGGATGCGCGATCGACCCGTGTGGCGTATGAAAATGGAGTCTTAGAAATCAGGATGCCAGGGCAACCGCACGAAGCCGCCAATCGAGTTTTAGCCACCATTGCTTTGACACTGGCAGAAGAGTTTGGCTTTGAATTCAACGATTTGGGTTCCATGACCATGAACCGTCCTCATTTGAGCAAAGGCGTTGAACCCGATAGCTGTTTCTATATTCAAAACGCTCAAGCAGGGCAGGGTTTAAGCGAAACCATCGCCAACGATTTACCGCCTGATTTGGCGCTGGAAGTCGATATTGCCAACCGCTCAGATAGCAAACTCAGCCTCTATCAGGCAATGGGTGTACCGGAAGTGTGGCTCTACCAGCGCGATCGGGTCAAGATTAAACACCTGGAAAACGGCGTGTATCGGGATGCCTCGACCAGTCGAGCCTTTCCTGCGGTCAGTGCCGAGCAGTTAAACCAATGGCTGGAATTGCGCCGCACCGGCACCGATTTAACCGTAGTACGGGCAGTAAGACAGTTTTGCCGCACCAGGTAAGGTGTTTCGACTGCGCTCAACACCCAATGGCTGTCTGAACGAAGCCGTTGGCGTAGCCTGACCGTAGGGCATAGACAGCCCTACCAGATGCCAAACCTCAGCATCGACTGTTAGCTTGGGAACACTAAAGCCGTAGCAACAACCGGGTCAAGCGCAAGGGCACCTGATGAGTATTTCCCAAAGCATTCACTTCCAGTTTCTCAAAGCTGAATGGCCCAGACTCCACGAAGCCACTGCCAAAGCCGAAGCCCTCGCCTATCCCGACCCGCGTACCGCCTGTTTCTACAGTCGCCGTGCCCTAGAAATTGCGGTCACCTGGCTGTTTGATTACGAAACCAATCTCACTTCTCCCTATAAAAACGACCTCAGCGCCTTCCTCTTTGAACCCAGCTTCAAAAGTCTGATTGGTCCAGCGCTTCATACCAAGCTCGACATCATCCGCAAACTTGGTAACCTTGCCGTCCACAGCAGCAAACCGATTCGTACAGAAGACGCGATCGCGGTGCTGCGGGAACTGTTTCACTTCTGCTACTGGCTCGGTCGCAACTACGGTCTCAAAGCCACCGACAAGCCAGCCACTAATGCCACCTTTAACCCGGCGCTGCTGCCCACCACCTCGCCTGTTCCCACGCAGACGATCGCTCAACTGCAAACCCAGGCACAACAGCTCGCTGATAAAGATGCCGAACTCATCAAAGCAAAAGCAGCCAACGTAGCTCTTGATGAGGAACTGCAACAGTTGCGCGCCGAGATTGCGCGAGCGAAAGCGGCAAATACGGCTCAACCCGACACCCACGACTACTCCGAAGCTCAAACTCGTGACTACTTCATCGACCTCTTACTCAAAGAAGCAGGCTGGGCACTGGATCAACCCAGAGACCGCGAATTCCCTGTGCAGGGCATGCCGACCGCATCGGGCAAAGGCTCTGTCGATTATGTCCTCTGGGGCGATGATGGCAAACCACTGGCACTAGTCGAAGCCAAACGCACCCGCCGCGATCCCCAGGTCGGGCAACAGCAGGCAAAACTCTATGCCGATTGCCTGGAACAGCAGTTTGGTCAGCGCCCGATCATCTTCTACACCAATGGCTACCAACATTGGCTATGGGATGATGCCCATTACCCACCGCGTCCCGTCCAGGGCTTTTTCAAAAAGGCTGAACTGGATCTCATGATCCAGCGCCGCAGTAGCCGACGCTCCCTCCTGACAACAGACACCGACGACAGGATCGTAGACCGTTACTACCAGATTCGTGCTATTCGCCGCCTCAGCGAAACCTTCGAGCGCCAAAATGAGCGCAAGGCCTTACTGGTCATGGCAACTGGCGCAGGCAAAACCCGCACCGTGATCGCCCTCTGTGACCTGCTCATGCGCTGCAACTGGGTCAAGCGAGTTTTGTTTCTCGCCGATCGGGTGGCGCTAGTGAATCAAGCTGTCAGTGTTTTTAAGAAACAACTGCCTGCCTCTAGTCCCGTCAACCTCGTTACCGAAAAGAACACAGAAGGACGAGTCTACGTCTCCACCTATCCCACCATGCTGGGTCTCATTAATGAGGTCGGTGAAGGGCAACGTAAATTTGGGGTCGGGCACTTTGACCTGATTGTGATTGACGAGGCACATCGATCGGTCTATCAAAAATATCGCGCCATTTTCGAGTATTTCGACTCGCTTCTGGTAGGGCTGACTGCGACGCCCAAAGACGAAATCGATCGCAACACCTACAGCCTGTTCAACCTCGAAACAGGCGTTCCCACCGATGTGTACACCCTAGAGGAAGCGGTCAAAGATGGCTGTCTGGTGCCCCCGCAAGCCATCTCAGTACCGCTCAAGTTCCAGCGCGAAGGCATCAAATACGATGAGCTGTCGGAGGAAGAGCAAGAGCAGTGGGACGAACTGGATTGGGATGAAGACGGCAATGTCCCCAAGCGGGTAGAAGCTGGGGCTGTGAATCAATGGTTGTTTAATGAAGACACCGTCGATAAGGTGCTGGCTCACCTGATGACGCGTGGGCTTAAAGTGGCAGGCGGCGATCGTCTGGGCAAGACCATCATCTTTGCCAAAAACAATGACCATGCCAAATACATCTACGAGCGTTTCAATGCCAACTATCCGCACTACAAAGGCGACTTTGCCCGCATCATCACTCATAAGGTTGACTACGCTCAAACCCTGATTGATGCCTTCTCCAACCCTAACAAAACGCCTCACATCGCCATTTCCGTCGATATGCTCGATACCGGCATTGATGTACCGGAAGTCGTGAACCTGGTGTTTTTCAAACTGGTGCGCTCGAAAACCAAATTCTGGCAAATGGTTGGACGTGGTACCCGCTTAAGTCCAGAACTCTTTGGACCAGACCAACCCAAGTCATTCTTCTATCTCTTTGACTACTGCCAAAATCTGGAGTTCTTCAGACAAAACCTGGAGACGACAGACGGTGCCCTCGGCAATTCCCTCAGCAAACGGCTGTTCACCGCACGCTTAGAGTTATTGAGTGAGCTGGACAAACGAGTCCAAGCTGGGATGGTTGCGGAACAGGGTGGTACTTATGGTGCAGAGACTCTTGAACCAGTAACAGAAGTCGAAGTCCGGCAAGCGATCGCCACACGGCTGCAAACCGAAGTGGCTGCTATGAATCTAGATAACTTTATTGTTCGTCCGCAGCGTGAACTCGTTGAGACTTACGCCGGCTCAGTTGCCTGGAATGCCTTACAGCCAGAGCAGGTGAGCGAACTGGCAACGCGTGTCGCCGGTTTGCCCACTGAGTTACCCACCGAAGAGGAAGAAGCCAAACGCTTTGACCTACTCATGCTGCGCTTGCAGTTAGCACGACTGCGTGCTGAACCTGGCTTCGTCCGTTTAAGCCAGCAAGTCAAAGCGATCGCCGCCGCGTTGGAAACGAAAGACAGCATCCCGATGGTGCGAGAACAGATGGCGCTAATCCAGGAAATCCAGACGGACGACTGGTGGCAAGATGTTACGCTCCCTATGTTAGAGCGAGTCCGCAAACGCCTCCGTGGGTTAGTGCGCCTGATCGAGAAAGTTCAACAGCAGCCGATCTACACCGACTTTACAGATGAACTGGGTCTTGAAACGTCCATTGATATTCCTGGCTTTGGCGGTGCCGATGAGTTCGATCGCTTCCGTACCAAAGCCCGCCAATTCCTACTTGCCCACGAAAACCATCTCACGATTCATAAGCTTCGATTCAACCAACCTCTGACCGCAATTGATCTCAGCGAGTTAGAGCGCATCCTTCTGGAGGCAGGCGTTGGTACGCCCGAGCATCTGGAGCAAGCCAAACAAAACAGCCAGGGTTTGGGCGTCTTCATCCGTTCTCTAGTAGGGCTAAACCGCGAAGCCGCTAAACAAGCCTTTGGTGAGTTCTTGTCCAACTCTGCCGCCTCTGCCAACCAGATTGAGTTCATCAACCTGATCATCAATCACCTGACTCACCACGGCATCATGGACCCCAGTTTGCTCTATGAGTCTCCCTTCACAGACATCAACTCCCAGGGACCGGAAGGCGTGTTTGCACCCACCCAGTTGAATGCTTTGATGTCTGTGCTAGAAACCATTCGAGCTGCTGCCGCCGCATAAATCATCCGGTTATTGTCTTCCGCAATGTTAGCGATCGTGCTGGAGCTTACGCCAATTTTTCAGGTGCATCCTTAAATGTAGAGAATTTCGTTCGGTCCTGGGAACTCTAAATCTGATGCGCCTTCAATCAGATGAAGGGCTATAGGTTGCGAGTGCTTCTCCTCAATTAGTTTTAGAGATTAGAGACTATGCCGTTAGCGTTCGTTGCCACGATTATCCTGCCGTTTCTTGGCTCAGCTTTTTCGATCATTGCACCGCTAATGTCCTTCTCTCTGGGGTTTCTGCTTAACTTTGCCGTCACTCGCATTCCCAAAATCCCTAAGTACATCGAAATTCTAATTGCCATCTATCAAGATTCTTCGCCAGAGTCCCAAAGCCGCAAGGTATTAACTGCCCTATTGCTGGGGATGGGAGGAATCGCTACATTCATGGCGCACTCGTTCATTCCATTCACCGCAGCTCCAATCATTGGTGCTATCACCGGACCCATCGCCATCCTCTTTGCAACCTGTGTCATCTTCCTCACCCTGGATCTTGTCCTTTCTTTCAACACAGACCTCCAGTATGAGTTAGTCAACCGCTATGGGACTGACGGCCAAGAAATGCTCGATGCTTTAGCAACAATCAAACACAATATGGGTCCGAAATGGGACGAAGCACGGCAAAAAGTTCAAACACTGGTCGATGATGTCTCACCTAAGATCACAGAACTGGAAAAGGATCTGTCTGCTAAAGGGCACGATTTTTCGGTCATTATTAACAGCTACTTCAATGGTCAAGTCCGTGACCTGGTTTTGTACATTGATGGCACGCAGACCAGCCAACTGACGTTAACTGAATCAGAAATTAAAATCGTTACTGATAGCCTGGAACCTTGGCAAAAGGTAAATGCTTCTCTCGTCGTAGGTGCAACTGCAGGTCTTGGAGTGGGAATGGGTGCATCATCGATCGCCTCGAGTATCTTTGTTCCAGCAACGGCTTTTACCCAAATCACCTCATTCTTGGGCTTACAAAGCGGAATCTTAGTCGGTGCAACGACTTATACAATGCTCACAGCGCTCGCACCCATTGCCCTTGGCGTTGGTGTTGGCGCAGGCATTTTTGGTGGTGCAATGTACGCCATTAACGAGCGTGAAAAGAATAGCCTGAGCGACTTCTTAGGCGATGTCGTGATTGCGGCCTTACCAATGGCACACATTGATGGCAACTTTGACCAGACCGAAAAAGATGCTATTCAGCAAATTCTGATGAATGCTGCCATTCGGCAGAAAGACCAGAAGCGCATCATGGAAGCTTTGGAGGCGCATGATCGTTTTGAAGACATTATTGCTAAACGGCTGCTCCACGAAGAGAAACCTGAAAAAGCCTCCATCAAGAACAAATTGCTCCTGTCAATGGCCTGGGAAATTGCTAAAGCTGACGGCAACATTGATGACACCGAAGCTGAATTGCACGATCGGATGGGGCTAATTCTGCAAATTCCTCAAGAAACAACAACCGAAATCCGTAGGCTGCTTACTCCTGCTTACGGTATGGCGATGCCGGAAGAAGAGCCACCTTCCAATTCCCAGAAGGGTTTATTTGGAAAACTCGCATCCCTATTTCAGCAGCCCCAAAGGGTTCAGCCGGCCTAGAAGGGATAGAGACAGGAGGCGTGTCGAAACCTCCTGCAATCTAGCCCTCTAAGCTTTGCTCTATATAGGGGTTAACCTCAGCAGGGTGGATGACTGCTTCGCTGGGTTTAACCCCCTCTAGGTGGAGCTGCCGTAGAGTTGTGGTTAATTGCAAAGCGCAGCAGAAGTGTTACGAAAAAACAGGGGTTTTAGAGCAATCAAGTAGAACGAGCGCATCAGAGATTGAGTGCTTTGTCGTACGGTGTACTTGTCCAAAAGTGAGCGGTTTTGTAGCGTTAGCGCAAATGGACTGAATCAAACTTGATAAGTTGTCTTGCTACAATTCCCTAACGTTGGCTACCTTTGCCTCTCTCCAAAACGGTTGAATGTCGGGCACCGATCGTAGAATGAGGAATCAAATAATTACTGAAAGCTGAGAGTTGTAAGACTGCTAGGCTAGATGGTCGAAGGTTTTCCGTTACTATAACTAGGTCTAGATGAGAACTGATTTCATCTTCTACGAGCTCTTTCAATCCACGCCCAGAGTCTTGTTTGAATTAGTTGGGATGACTGCGCCTGAAGACGGAATGTACAGCTTCGTTAGCCAGGAAGTGAAACAGACTCGTTTTCAAATTGATGGTATCCTCATTCCCCACTATCGTAGACCGGAGCTGCCCATCTACTTTATCGAGGTGCAAGGCTACAAACAAAAAGATACTGAAAGCTTGTATCACAACTTCTTCAGTGAGATCAACCTTTACCTGAATGATTATCGACCACAGAACGACTGGCGTGGAGTCATTATCTTTACTGAACGCCGCTTTGACCCCGGCCTACCTCAGCACTATCAAGACTATGCCAAAAGCATTCGGCTCCAGCGCATTTATTTAGATCGGATGGCAGAAGAGGCGGAGGGGCGGTCGTTAGAGGTTGAAGCCATTCAGTTAATTGGCGTGAAGGAACAGAAGACGGCGGAACGGGCACGCGCTTTGATCGATCGGGCAAGAAGAGAGGTTACGGATGCATCCTCTCTGGCAGAGGTAATAGAATTAGTCAATACGGTTTGTGTCTATAAATTTCCCGATCTGAGCCGAGAGGAGATTGAAAGTATGCTGGGACTAAGTGAGCTAAGACAGACGAAGGTTTTTCAAGAGGCAAAGGCCGAAGGTGCTGAAGAAGAACGCGATCGTCTGTTGCTCCTTGCCGTTCCTGCCTTGTTGGAAGCTGGATTTACTATCGAGCAGATTGCTTCTAAGCTCAAGACAGATGTGCCAACCATCAACCGTATCATTCAACAGCAGCACGGGCAGAATTGAGCCGATTGGTATAACACCCATCAGTATCTGGAAATCCTCAGAGCTTTCTCTGAGGATTTTTTGTTCCTGTTAACTTGCATCGGCTCAGCAGGATGAATTGCAGACAGCTACTATTGATTGCTACGCTCCGTTAGAAATCTATTTTCAGTGCCTATCCTGTTTCAAACGCAGTATCCTGCTCTCAGGAAGCATTAGTCAGAGCAAAAATGACTCGCGTAATCGCACTTTTCAACCAGTCCGGTGGTGTAGGGAAAACGACACTCACCATGAATCTTGGTTACCAATTGTCTTCTCGAGGCCATCGTGTACTGCTTATTGATATGGATCCACAGGCTTCTCTGACTACCTTTATGGGGTTGGACATTACGGAGCAAGATAAGACTGTCTACAATGCCCTCATTTCTGAGGACGATGAGCCAATCCCTATTTACCCTGGTATCCATGAGATGGACCTGTCTCCCGCTAACATTATTCTTGCTAATGCAGAGCAGGAGCTAATCCTGGTTGAACAACGGGAGATTCGGCTGAAAGAAGCACTCGCTCCACTCGAAGACAAATATGACTTTATCTTGATTGACTGCCCACCCAGTTTAGGACTTCTGAGTCAGATTAGCCTAGTTGCTGCTAGCCATGTTCTAGTGCCAATTCAGACGCAGTTCAAAGCTCTTATGGGTACAGATTCCCTGCTTAAAACCATAAAGAAAGTACAACGCCGATTGAATAAAGCCCTCACCGTTGCTGGGTTCTGCCCTACTATGTACTCACCCAGCAATGCTCTCGACCAGCGTACGTTGGAAGCGATCACTGAGCAACTAGCTTCCTTGGGTACAGTCTTTACTCCTATCCCCCGTGCGACAGCCATAGCAGAAGCATCCGAGTATGGTAAGCCGCTGGCTCTATCCCCTAAGAAAAACTCAACCGTTCTTGCCGTTTTTGATGAAATCGCTATGGCAATGGAGCAGCTATAAATGAGTATGAAAAAGCCCCCAGCTAGCCGCACTCGGCTCAAAAATGTCACGCTCTTCAATGAGGAAGATGAGATTGCTCCCAATCCGCAGTCCACTTCCTTAGATAAAATCAAGCTGCCCAAACAACAACCTCGCCGCTATTTCGATCCTGACAAGCTAGCGGGCTTGGTTGAATCGGTCAAGCAACACGGCATTCTAGAGCCATTGCTCGTTCGCCCTCTAGGTGGATCGGCTTATGAACTAGTTGCAGGGGAACGCCGCTATCGGGCAGCCACAGAAATCGGGCTAACCGACGTTCCGATCGTCATTCGCGAAATGAGTGACAGTGAGGCCCTCCAAATTGCCCTCATTGAGAACCTGCAACGAGAAGACTTAAACCCGGTCGAAGAGACCGAAGGCATCCTACAACTATTAGCCATCAAGCTCCAGAAAGCAGAGCCCGAAGTGATTTCTCTGCTTCACCGCATGCTAGATGAAGCCAAAGGAAAAGTTCCCCATAACGTTATGGGGAACTTTGTAGCCAACACAATTCAGCAGGTTTTTGAGGGTATCGCTTTGATGGAGTGGCAGTCCTTTGTTAGCAATCGACTCCCTCTCCTAAAGCTGCCAAGCGACATCCTACTTGCTTTACGCAAAGGCTTAATCGCATACACCAAAGCTCAAGCGATCGCCCGGATTAAAGATGAATCACAACGAGCGGAGATTTTAGATGAAGCGATTACCCAGAAATTCTCTTTAGCTCGGATCAAAGAGAGGATTGCAGAAATTCATGCTGCTCAATTGACTACAGACCAGCAACTCTCTTCTCTAAAGCATCAGTTTGAGGATGCCTATCGGCGGATCAAAAAGTCAAAAGTATGGGATGTCCCTCAAAAAAAGCGGAAACTAGAAAAACTGCTAGAAGACTTAAACGCAATCGTAGCCGATGAATAGAAGTAGAAAGAAGAGGTGGGCTGCGTGCCAAGGTACGCAAGCTTGTGCCAGTTGGAAGTGTCAAACAAAGGGTCCCAATTGAGGCACTTGACTATAGTCTGGTGCACCGACGGCAGCAGACGCTAGCTGTGGTCTCACAACTTGTCTCAAAACCCGTGGGTGCAAGACAGTTTTGCACCCACGGGTTTTGAGACACTGGTTCGCACTAGCCCTTGCCGACTCATCAGCAAACCTGATGTATGAAGCAACGCCCTCAACTGACGCAACTGGCACAAGCGCTTGCTTTGACAACTGTCACATTGAAGACGTTTAGTCCAAACGTAGTCCAGAGCTTTGCAAGACGGACTTAACTAAAACTGGGAACCTATTCTTCATGGTACTTTCAACTCTGTGCTTCACTTCTTTGTATAGTTGCGGCACCCGCAACTATACAAAGGGGTGAAAAGCTGAAACTGCTGCTATTTAGAGCTTTCAAGGCTTGTGCCAGTTTTGAGCTAGTCCAGTACTGGAAGCACAAGCTGATCGTTAGCCACGCTTATCAATGGGCACCTTAGAACTAACAAATACACATTCAATCCAGCCAGAGTAATCGGGTTCTTTTTTGCCCTTTGAACTGTAAGTTGAGCACGCTGCCGGGCTCTAGGCAAGTGCTCCTCCCTTTAACGCTCGCTTCAGCCTATGGACAGCGGCCTCAGTGTCCTGTTACCACAACCAAGCTTCCTGCACCATATCTTCCGCATCGGTCACACTGCTCAACAGGCAGTAAGCGCTCGCAAAGAGAAGCGAGCTAATGGCTTAGAAGCTTGATCACACCTTGCTGTGTAAAAATCTAATTGATTCTACTTTTTAATCGCTGAGAGGCAATTCCCTGCCCCGTAAGGCACAAGAATGGCTTTTGCGGAAAGTGCGACCCTAAGCGAAATTCCCGTAGCGCCTCGTCCGCTTACAGCGGGAGTAGGAATTTTAGTGCTCCGCGTCTTTACTAAAAACTTAGAAGCACCATGCTGAATCACTCATTATTTGATCCCAAGCCGTAAAAATCTGTTGCAACAGCAAAAAACTAAAGATATTCCTTTGCCAATCTACCGCTACTCGAAGAAGTACTGCTATAGTTTACAAAGCAAACGAGCCTAGTGGCTGACCATCTAGGCACGGATGCCTCACTGACTTCTCGAGTTAACAAAATAGCTAACCAATGCCAGTCAGGGAGACTGCAACCCCTGGTTGACTGACAAAAGTGGGTGACTCAAGGCTTGAAATGTTTGCCGCCCGGGGATTTGAGCATGAGAGAAAAGCTAGAGGGGGAGCCAGCATCCTAAGATTAGATACCACTCAAACTCTACAAATGCTGTGAAAAAAA
>JBGTJW010000315.1:0-2815 GCA_041744955.1 Stenomitos sp.
TCTCTAGTTGGGTCATTAGGCGTGGCACTTTTTGTCGGTCAACGCCTAATCAGTAATAGCGATCGGGCTTTACAGCAGCAGCTCTTGGTGGGTTTGGCAATCCTGACCGTTCTAACCCTGATTCCATTTTTTGGAGGGTTAGTTGTTTTCCTAGTCAATCTGTTTGGCTTGGGTGTCATCTTGCTGTGGAAATTTGGTACAGAAAAACCTGAAATGGTTACCGAGTGAGCAGGGCAGCATTAATGTTCGTCATTATGATCCGCAACCCATATTTGAAGTTGAATCAGCTATTCAAACTGCCAATTGTGAGGGCGATTCTCCCTTCCTGCCGAACTCTCCTTAATTAAACAGAGAGGTTACGCCAACATTTTTTTGGGAGTCCTAAAAAACGCGGCAATACTGCCACTGTCCTGAAACAGTTTGAGGATCTGATTGCTTCCATCCATCAAGTCGAACGAATCCATCTCACAGACTAGCTTGGAAAAATCCTATGCTTCAAATTCAACTTCGGCAGTGGGCAAATCATCACCCCATTTCCTTATTTGTTGGTCTTACCTATCTCCTCTTTTTGGGAATATGGCTGCCAACCTCATCAGCGACGTTAGCCAGTCCACTAACGCAAACACCTCAGCTTGAAACCGCCACCTCGTCTTTCCCATCAGATCAGCACATCATTTCCAAAGCTGATATGTACCTGAGTAAGCTGACCAAAGCGAGACTCTTTAGTGGGTCAGTGCTAATCGCGCGAAACGGCGAAGTTCTGGTCAGAAAGGGGTATGGCGAGGCAGATCGCGAACAGCAGGTGATCAACACAGCGCAAACAAAATTTCGCCTCAGCTCCCTTACAAAGCAGTTCACAGCGATGGCGATTCTGATCTTGCAGGCACAAGGCAAACTCAACGTGCAGGATCGCATTTGCACGTACCTTTCAAACTGTCCGACCTCATGGCAGGCAATCACGATTCATCAACTCTTGACCCATACCTCTGGCATTCCAGATTTTACCCGCCTCCCAGACTACTCGTCCACGATGGCATTGCCGTCATCGCCCACCGAACCGATCGCGCGGTTCAAAGACAAACCGTTGGAGTTTCAGTCAGGGAAAAAATTTAGCTACAGCAACTCTGGCTACATTCTGCTCGGTGCCATCATCGATCAGGCATCCGGTAAAAGTTATGAGGCATTCCTAAAGGAGAATATCTTTGTCCCGTTGCAGATGGTAAATTCCGGCTACGACCACAACAAGGGCGATCTCGCTGTTGGCTATCGTGATCAGACAAACCTGGCTGATTTTGTTGATATGTCGATCCCCTATGCAGCCGGTGGTTTGTACTCCACCGTAGAAAACCTCTACCGTTGGGATCAGGCATTGTACACGGACAAACTGATTCCAAAAAGCCTGCGAGACAAGATGTTCACTCCTTTCGGCGGCTTTGGTTATGGCTATGGTTGGGGCATCGGCAAGGACGGCGATCGCCTAGTGGCTAGCCACACTGGCGGCGCTCAAGGCTTCACTAGTTCTATTACACGCTACCCCAATGACAAGGTTGTCATCATCGTCCTGAGCAATCGAGAAGATGTAAATTCTGGAGCTATCGGTGTTCAACTCGCCAAGATTGTCTTCGGGAAGAAGTAGGAATCTATCATGAGTAATCCCATTCATAGTCTAAATCGCCTTCACAATCGGCTACCCAAGCTGTCAATTGGGAAGGCGATCGCCCTCATAACGCTACGAATTCTGGTATTCTTCTTGATGTTTCTGGCAATTTTACCAGTCGCATTGCTGCCCATTAGCACCACCGTTCCAACATCCATCCTAATTCTATTTGCAATGGCAGAGGTCGCCCTGCTGATGGCGGTGTTTCGACTTGGCTTTACCTTGCCTATAGTTCTTGCCGAACTTGCAGGGTTTGTGGCGATCGCCCTCCTTGCCATTTTCGCCTCACAACTCTTCGCATCCACACCGCCCATTCTCGATGCCAACGGCAAACCCATGCCCCACAGCATTGCGGTACTAGAGAAAGTGAAACTCGGCGGTAGCGATCAATGGATCACGATTCGTGGCAAAAACGCGCGCAATCCAGTTTTACTCTTCCTCGCTGGCGGCCCTGGTGGCACACAACTCGTGACTGAGCGACGGGAACTACCGGGGCTGGAAGATCGCTTTGTTGTCGTCAACTGGGATCAACCGGGGGCAGGCAAATCTTTCGATGCCGTCGATCGTTCTAAGCTAACTCCCGATCGCTACATCACCGACGCCCACGAACTGGTCTTAAACTTGCAGCAACGCTTTGGCAAAGAAAAAGTTTATGTATTGGGCGAGTCGTGGGGCAGCGCCGTTGGCATCATGGTGGTGCAACGCTACCCAGAATTGTTTCATGCTTTTATTGGCACGGGGCAGATGGTGGCGTTTCTGGAGAACGATCTGATTTGCTATGACTTTGCTCTGCGTTTGGCACAGGAACGCGGAGATACAAAGAAAGTGGAAAAACTCAAGCGACAGGGACCACCACCTTATTACGGCAACGATGTCACGTTAAAAAGTGCGACCTACCTCATGGAAACATTGCAGCACATGAATGAGAATCCTGCGATTGCCACAGGGTTCAACACGTTTCAAGACCTTGCGGGTTCCGAGTATGGATTGTACGACAAGGTAAATTTTGTCCGAGGAGTGCTGGACACTTTCGGGGTTGTCTACCAGCAATTGTGGGGTGTGGACTTTCGCAAGCAGGCGAAGTGCCTTGAAGTGCCAGTTTACTTTCTGATTGGTCGCCACGATGTTAACGCGCAGCCCAAACTGACCGAAGAGTAT
>JBGTJW010000316.1:0-5799 GCA_041744955.1 Stenomitos sp.
ACTTGGCAGGTCCAGTTCGTAGCAGTGTGCCTGTCAGCCATTCTGGAAGCCGACCCTCCAGCGGTAGCTGAATGGGTTCTTGTTCGTGATCGAGCGTTGTAAATCCGATCGCGTAGCTCTGAGAGACCCTTAGATTTTGAGTAGTCGTCATCCTTAACTCCAAAATGATTGCTCAACGCTAACTAGTTAACTAAAATCTTGCACTAGTCTCAAGGGGGAGTTACGAAGCGGACAAAAAGCTGGAAGAAAGTGCGTTTTAGGACTTAGACTCCTTAGTTCCCAACCTGAAAAGCTGCGCAACAGCTCGTGGAAAGAACCGATGCATTGCCACAAAGAACTTCATCCCTCAGGGTAAGGTGATCTCTCGACGCTCCTCTTTCACACCTTGAACGATCGCCTCTGCCACTTGTTCTGGAGTCACTATTGGCGTGAGTGGGCTGCTAGATGGGGTTCTTTGCGTAACTTTGCAAAGAACCCCCTATTCCAAACCGCTCGGCTGAAGATACTCAAACACTTCTTTGCAGTTGTCTAAGACAAGCACCCTTTTTAAAAAGCAGCCGCAAATTCCTTGGCAAAATCTTCCAACTTTACTTTGCCCATCGCAATTGGCTGATGCAGGTCGTAATCCTCCCGCAAGGCACCGCTGTGGATGCTAGTGCCCATTTCAACAAAATTGGCTGCAATATGTATCGGCATTCCTTTCTGTTCCAAACCATCTTGCATTTGCTCATTGGTAACAGTTACCCACTTTAAATCCGGCTTGCCAATAGCTATGCCTAAGATGTGAGCGGCTTCGTTGGCTGTCTGCTCGTCGCTGCCCACATATCGCACTTTAAATCCGACAGCCGGTGTTTCGATCTCGGACGCGGCGGCGGCGGCAATATCGCTTGGGTGAACCATGGCAATCTTGTCATCACCACCGTAATTTGCGCCGATAAAGCCCAGGCTTTTGATCATCTCTACAAAGCCGTACAAATTGGTGTAGAAGTAACTAGGGCGCAGATAAGTAATGGCGATATCTGACAGCTCATTCAGAATGCTTTCTGTATGATAAGAACCGAGGATGAATCCGGTGCCCTTATCTAAATGCGCGCCCATACTGCTGAGATGAACAAGACGCTTGACGCCCGACTGTTGCATGGCTTGGGCATAGTTGCTGCCGATTCTCCGGTAATACTCTACCTGATTTGGTTCGGTGAAGTCTGGCGGCACCATGGCAAAAACGGCATCGGCATCGGTAAAGGTGGACACCAGGAAATCAACGTCTTCCAGTGAGCCGATTGCTGCGGTGGCACCCAGGGCTTCAATGTCTTTTTGCTTTTCCGGCTTGCTGCTGATCACCGTCACCGTGTGACCTTTTTGTACCACCTCCTCTGCCAGGGGCTTGCCGATGTTTCCTAACGAACCTGTTACTATGACTTTCATAAATACATACCTGCGTGGTTTGATTGGGTGGAAGTGAGAAGGTAAGCCTCAAGCGGCATCATGCCTATGCCCTGTCACACAGGGCTTTTGCCCTAAATAGGTTTCCCCAATCTCTCGATTAAGCTCGCTTCACTGCAAAGCCAGCAGAAGTTCATCAAGAAGACAAGGGTTTCAGCCATCAGAAAGAACGAGCGAATCAGGGTCTAGCTCTTTGTAGTGTGGTGTAACAGTCTAAAACTAAGCCCATTTTGTAGTGTGAACGAAAATCCACTGAATCAAAACTTATCAGTCGTCTTGCTAAAATTCACTACCGTTGTTTTTGACCCGAAAGCGACGGGAACGCCAACTTCGATAGTCGGCAAGCGCACTATGTCCAAATTCTAAGGTTTTTGTCCTGTACTTAGAAGGATTCTATCTCGCCACTACTTGCATATCACTATCGGTGTATCCATCCAGTCGATCCTTGTTCTACCGGTTCATAGATTTGGCGACGTTATTGAGAGGCGTAAGGCTACTTTAGTTTATAAAGCAACAGGTCTATTGTTTGAACATTCTCAACTGGCAACTCAAGTGGACAAGCTATTTCTAATTTGTTGAACACTAGCCTCTGGAGTCCCAGAAATGTCTGTATGAATTGCATCTTCTGGGACTTCTAACGCATCAAACTGGCTTTGAAGCAAGGCTTCCTTTATCAAGTGTCCGTGCCGTGCTCGAATGCGCTGCTGAATCAATTCAAATGAACCATCAAGGTAAACCAATTTCACCTCATCGGTGGGTTGGAGCAGGTGACGGTATTCGGACTTTAAGGCAGAACAGGCAAGTATCGCGTTCGTATTTGTTCCGAGCCATTCGCTAATGACTTGATGTAACGCTTGCAGCCAAGGTAATCGATCAATATCAGTCAATGGAATCCTAAGACTCATCTTCTCGATGTTTGCGGCTGGATGGAAATCGTCAGCATCTCTAAATTGCCAGTGCATCGTTTCCGCTAGCATTCTACCGATCGTGGTCTTACCCGAGCCAGAGACTCCCATCACCAGAATCACCATTCTATTGCCTCACTCTTCAATTGCATACATTAACGTTCGGTCTGATACCAATTTAAAGGGTATGGGTGGTAGATAGATTTTGAAGCAGTGCCCCTATCAAAGGTTCCATTTTCGTACCCCATTTGATCTGCCGTGTTCGCTCCTTAAATTGGTATGATTAGCAATCTCACTTACTTGTTTCAGCAACTCGTTGGTGGAGGTCTAGACCATCCCTTAAACTGCGTTATTAAGCTTGATGCGGATACCACCGATCGGGATCGGGATATTGCCAGTCGTCTGGGAAGATATAGGTCTCAAAGCAAGTTGTTGTCGCGTCCTCAGTTTCAAAGAAGGCAAAACTATTTGTGCCCATCCAACTTCCTGACTGGACAAGCTGAAAACCACGTCGTTCAAACTCCAATATCCGCTGTTCAAAAGGGATGTTGTTGCAGTCATAGGCGACATGATGAATCCCCTCACCGTGACGCTCTAGGAACTCGGTAAAGATGGTAGAGCCAGAGATTGGCTCAATCAGTTCGCAAATTATATTGCCGAGTGGTGCGAAACATACTTTCATCGTGAAGGGACTCGGATTGCCACGATAGGTCTGGTTGGTGGTGTTTTCTGGAGTAAATGTATGCACCTGCCACGGCCCAATCCCCATGCGGCAGAGACCTTTCATAGTGCGTTGAGCATCTGCCGTCACAATGGCAATCTCGATAACATTGCCGAGAAACGGATCGGAGAGACTATCTGTGCCTATTACTGTTGCTATGTCCGCTGACGCTGTTTGAAGCGGGGCTTGAATCCGACTTTTCGGCGGCGCGGCTACATCGCGGCTCTGTTGCTCGTTGCCACGATGAGCTTCGGTTACGATCGCTACTGCTTCGATTTCGATCTTCGCTGCGGGCGTGTAGAGACTGGATACCTCCACAATACTGTCAGCCGGATAGGGTGCGGTAAAGTACTTACGGCGGAGTTCGACGACTTCATTAAAATCGCTCATGTCCGTTAGGAAAATTGTCACTTTAGCGACGTTGTTGAAGCTAGAACCACCAGCTACGAGCGCACGATCGAGGTTAGCAAAAGCCTGTTCGCCTTGAGCGCGAAAGCCACCAGGGACGATCTGACCGTCGTCAGCATAACCAGCTTGACCCGAGATAAATAGTAAGTCTCCAACCCGAATCCCCTGAGACAGGAGAAAGGGTTGATAAGGATCGGGATCGGTCGTGATTTGATTAAGGGTCATGTTAAATATCTCCATGTGGTTTTCGTTAATGGGAAGGTTCCTTTATTACAGGACAGCGGACATGATTTCGACTGAATCGTCGCAACAAAAAATCGAATTTACCATGTAAGGTCTTTCGCGCTAGTGGTGTGTCAAGGTTGAAATGAGAGATAGATTTCCTTAAAAGCTGTCTCCGACCAAAAGCTACGGACTCTAGTTACCCCTCAAAATAAGATTGACAGACCACTGGTTCTTCAGAAAACTGATCGCTCAAATTTTGCGGATTTTGCACGATGGATTGATTAGTTGCAGCACTGTGACAGCAAAAACCATCAGGATGCCGCCGATTAGTTGCAGAAACGTTAGCGTTTGACCAAGCCACAGCCACGCTAGCGCAGAAGCGATCACGGGTTCGAGTGTTGCAATCACCACAGCCCGTTCAGCCTGAATGCGTTGGATACCCCAGAAGAACAGGGAGTAAGGAAGCAAGGTTCCCGCAATGCCAACATAAATAACTTTCCAGACATTTTCTGGCTCCAGCAACGTCACAGTAACTCCTTGCGTTACCTGGTAAGCAAGCCAGAACAAACTGGCGATCGCAAAGGTCTTCAGCATCACTCCAACGGGTTCATCTGAACGTCCGACTCGCTCACTTTGAAGGTTGTAAGCGGCGAAGAGCACAGCACTTGATAGACCAATGAGAATACCAAACCCGTTAAATTCACTGAGATTACTCTCCGCGACCTTCGACACCAAAACAACTCCAACAATCAATAAAAGCATTGCTAAAAGCACCGATCGCGTCGGCATGCGTCGAGTCGTCAATGCTGTCCACATCACGATCATAATGGGCGATGTAAACAGCAGTAGAATCGCAATCGCAATCGAAAGACGGGCGATCGCCAAGTAAACTAACCCTGTTAAACCAGCAAATAATAAGCCCAAGATAAACTGTTGTTGGCTCATCGCTTTCGCTTCTGGTTTCGTCTTGAAGCTATTAACGACAGCAAGACCAAAGGTGGCGATCACCATACTGGATACTATCAGTTCAAAGGGATTCACGCCTGCTTCAAACAAACTACTAATTACACTGTTGACTACTGCCCAGAGGATGACTGCGAAAATCACTGCAACTAGCCCTAACGTGCGTTGAGGAGCTCTAGTTGCTGTTTCAGATGTCGATGTTTTTAGCATAGAATTTTGCTCCTCTAACAATAGAATCTCGTACCAAAGAAGCGTTAACGCCGCATGTTGGCTCGAATCCATCCGATCGATGATCGCATTTAAGAATTCGCGGTGACAGACATTGCCGCCAACATCTTGAGCAGCTCTCCGGCGACGGTCTGCCTTTGAGCGAGACCAGTGTGAGGGTAGCACCAGCCTCTTCAAAGGCATAATATGGCGGTGCGAGTTCATCAGGCTCTAAGCAATCGGCAGTGGTTTGAATATCTTCGATCGCCAGTGCTTCATATAAGGACATCACATCTCGATCTCGTTCCTGTTCGAGCGATTTTAGGGCTGCATCATAATCGCTATTACCAGCGATCGCTTTTTGAAAGATGGACGGATTGGACGTGACTCCCCAGATTTCATTCTCGTCGATCGTGCGTTTAAGTTCACCGCTGGTGATTAAACTGCGCCGAATATAGTCCATCCAAGCCGATTGACCGTAGTTTTGGAGCGACTGTAGCGGATTGAGTTGAGTTTGGATTGCAGTCATCGTAACCTCTCCTGAGATAGTTCAAATATTGTGCTGAATCAAAGCTGCTTTGACTTGGTAGAACGACAAGCCAACCTGTTCCATTACTACTGTGCGTCGAGACCTAGTGTTAGTCTGATCCAGCTTTTGCTAAGGACTATGCCACTCATGGGAAGTGTAGACGCGCTTAGCACTGGATCAGCCCTACCAGCTATATTTTTGCAGGCTCAATACTTCTGTACACCTTATAAGAATGTACGTCCTGTGAGATTCCCTTCCCAACACTTTCTATTTTTTGCCGCAGGACGGTGGCTTCGGTGTCTTGAGTAAATGCCTGCCATGCCTCTTCTGTTGCCCATTGAGCATAATTTACTATCCTAGTGCCGTCCAGACTCTTATGGAAGTGCGATGACACCAAG
>JBGTJW010000317.1:0-2639 GCA_041744955.1 Stenomitos sp.
ACAAGAGACTGAAGGCTTACTAGAACATTTGTATGTAAGAAAGGTCTTTCGTATGTATTTCGGTCACTGTTACTATATTTGGGCTTACTAATTTAACGAGGCTTTTTAATTAAGGTAGGTTGAAAGAGGCAGGGGTCTGCAAATTATTTTTGTAGAACTGTTTTAGAAAGAAGGTGATGACGACCGAAACCTTGTTCGCTTAATCTCTGATGCTTTTGCAAGCAATCGGTCACTACGGCAGCGACAGGAAAAACCTTGACATTGTGGTAGAGGATGAGAACGGCGTGATAAGCGGTCGTCCTAGGCTGACAGCTCTTTGTGATGTTTATTCAGCAGTTGTTTCAGGGTATCACTTCGGTCTCGGAGAACCAAATCTGCGTTTGACAGTTGCAGCCTTGTGGCACGCTATCATTCATAGAAATTATCTTCTCGAAGATAGTTTATTGGGGAGAGGGGCTGCTTATGGAGTGCCTAAAATACTGATGGTCGATGCCTCTACATTCTGAACCTCAAGGACGGTCGAACCTCTGCATCGTTTGCGCGAAAAGCCTGGCATCAATTTAGTTCAGCGAATAGCACCATCAGCAGGTGAGATGATCGAACGGCTGCTCAGGGACTCAAGTAATCGAGTCTAATCTCTCCTACTTAAGAGCACTGGGTGTCCAGAACAAATAGAAGGACATACTCGTCTAACCCTTGCACAATTAAACCGCTTGCTAGTGCGGTACATTATGAACGCATACAATCAATCGTTGCATCTCTGTGCTCGCACTCAAACACGCTTAGAGTGATGGCAGTCTGGACTCACTTCCAGTCCCCAAGTGCCCTTGGAGCAGAACATTGAGGCGTGAACTACAGTAGTAAGCAATCTCATAGCTGGTGCCTGCAGCATAGCGGATGGAGTAAGCTCCACCCGCTATTTTTGTCGATCAGCCTTCATACCTTGTTAGCACCCGACCTGCGTGTGCCTATCCACGTTTTACAACTACGCATAAGCCTAAAGACGTTAACAATTCACGCCCTCATCTGCGAACGCCACAATAGGGTCAGCCTGATAAGCTGTGTCACTAATTTGAAAATGGCATCATCACAACGAGCGCAGCCACCATACCATTTGATTTACTCAGTCACGTCAGCCTGGCACAGCGCAACTAATTTGACACCTCCTTTTACAGAGTTCCCAGAGGCTATAATTCCCTTACCGTAAGGTGTCTAGGCGGCGCAACTAATTTGACAGAGGAATGACGGAATCCAAAATGCTTCCTTCTGCAAAAAAATGTGAATACCTTGAAATAAAAGGTGCTTTACCTCTCATACTTCTTACTTAGCGCAATCAATTTGATGCCAGCGCAAAATAGCGTGACAGCTGACAGCGACATTTATCATGCAAACGTACATCTGAAGGCGGCACCCAGATTCGAACTGGGGGTAAGGGATTTGCAGTCCCCTGCCTTACCACTTGGCCATGCCGCCAGAAACATAGACTCATGACAGAAATTGAATTATACCAAATTTCGTTCCCTACTGATCTAAAGGATGTACGACTAGCTTTGTTTTTCGTTACCCCTGGTACAGCAAAGGCACTTTGCTCCAACAAGTATGGCTGAAAGCGCCTTTTCGCTGCTGTTGGACGATCGTATGTACTGCCCATGCTTCTGCCACGTCAGGGTAATCAATCCGGTAGTGCCCGCCCCGGCTTTCGGTGCGGAAGTGGGCGCTCTTGAGAACAAGCCACGCAACATCAAGCAAGTTCCGGGTTTCTGCCCAAACTCGTAGCTCTGCGTCAGCAGCGATCGTCTCCAGCGCAACAACTTTGCCTGGTTGACGGTGCAGCAACGATCGACTCACAGCCAGGTTCGCAAACTCTTCTTGCCAGTATTCAATCTGAGCGATCGCGGCTGCCATCGTTGTGCCGTCGCGACAGATGCCTGCACTTTGCCACACCAGACGAGGCAGCTCTTGACGAAGCCTTTTGAGCTTATCGGAGTCGGGGAGGGCGGGAGGTAGCTTGCTGATGGGTTGGGGTGGTGACAGTGGCGCGATTGTAGAAGTTTTCAGATTGGAATGTTTGAGCGGTGCCTCTGCTCCTCCGTCATCCAAAGCCTCCACGGCTCTTTCCCATTCCTCACTGCTCCACCGCCCATTTACTTCTAAGTGAGCAAACTGTGCGCCAAAGACCAAACATTCCAATAAGGAATTGCTGGCAAGCCGATTTGCCCCATGCACACCCGTACTGGCTGTTTCACCAACCGCATACACACCGGGAATGGATGTTTGGTTACCGAGATTGGTAGCAATGCCACCCATCCAGTAGTGTGCAGCCGGTGCAACGGGAATAGGTTCACAAAAAACATCAATGCCCCAGCGTTGACATACTTGAATAATGTTAGGAAAACGGTGCTGGATTGTCGTAGAGGCAATGGGTCGAAGATCCAACCAGACATGAGCAGACGCTGGATCAGCGTGGGTTGTTTGCAAGTAGCTGAAGATCGCACGGCTCACAATATCTCTAGGAGCAAGTTCGCCTGCTGGATGGTAGTCAAACGCAAAACGTCGCCCGTGGTCATCGACTAGATGAGCGCCTTCACCCCGCACAGCTTCGCTAATTAGAAAGCGAGGCGCACCGGGTTTTGTTAACG
>JBGTJW010000318.1:0-2597 GCA_041744955.1 Stenomitos sp.
TATTCATCAGTCTGAATCTCCTTGCTGATATCACGGTGAAAAATATTTCCCCAATTAAGATAGTAGCTTTCATTAGGAAAATCGAGGCGGATATGTTTAAACAAACATTTAACAACAATTCCAGACCGGACGAAGCTCTATATGACCTCCACCTATTAACCCTGCAAATAGTCAGTGGCAGCGATTGGACAAAGATTATTAGAGACGAAGCTCAACCCGCTCCTGAGCAAGAGATTCCCAGAAAAGAACCTCGTAGCTTGATGCTAGGTCTGTGTGCATTTGTGGTTTTCTTAATCCTATATATGGGTGCCTTAATTCATCTGGGGCAAAGCATCAAAACAGTTGCAGAACAGGTTGGAATTCAGTACGTTAAACAACACACAGTAAATTATTAAATCAGTCATAGCTGCTGGACGGAAGGAAGCTGAGATAGTAAGAGATGCGATAGTGCGGCAAAACTTGCCCTCCAGGATTCTTCCCCGTTGTTGCCTTGCAAGCGCGCAAGGGTTAGGGCTTCGCTCAGTATCTAGGCAAGACTGAGGCAACATCGGTCAAGGGTGCGAGCGCGCTATGAGATAGAGCGATTGATGTCAAATTTTTAATCACTTATCTTTTTCAAAGCTGCTTCAACTCGCTTCAGTAGTTGATTTATATCCTGTTGGACTGCTTGCAAAATAGGTTCAGGTTCTGGATATAATTTCTGAAAGCGAATTAGTTCGCTCTGCAATCGGCGTAGGGATTTTACAAAAACTTGAGATTCTCCTTGGGCAGAAAGTGTGACATCTGTCCTACTTTCTCCTGCTTCTTCATTCAGGTAGCGCCGGACAGTACGAAGGCTTTTACCTATAATTACCTCTAACGCCGGACGCAGGGCTTTCTCGCTTTTACCAGGTCTGCCTTTCACATCTACATATCCAGCAGAACGCAATCGCTCTGCTAAAGCGCGAGCTTCGCTTACCGTATAGTCTCTGCGTTTCTCGTTTTCAGCAACCTCCACTTGTAGTGCTAGATCCGGCTCTGCTTCTGCATCAAAGCCCATAATTCTAACTGGCACTTGCTCGTTGGGAAACAACATCGTATAGAGCGATGGGTCGCGTTCTTTCAGTAGCTCAATAGCTGCTTTGCGATGTCCGCCAGCTAACATTCTTCCTCTTGTATCTACTACTAAAGGCTCTAGCAGCCCTAGTATGGCGATTGAGTCAGCAATATCTGTAACGTGCTGCGGTCTAAGTTCGCGTGTATCGCTTTTTCGCTCCAAGATTTTCCCTAAAGACATGGTAGATTGCGCTACTTCTGCTCTTGCCTCGACTGCTCGGTCTTGAGCGAGGATAGCTGCGCCAGTGTTTGTAGCTGCTTCCAACATTTCTGCCGTAGTCCGTCGTTTAGCTGCCATAGTAACTTTTACCCCCGATTAGAAGAATCTACAACCCATGACGCTAAGGCAATTAGTTCCTCTGCTGGGCGCGAGCGCGGTGCGTACTCCATTAAAGGTATTTGCTGCGCTCCGGCAAGGGATAAATTCGTATCTTGATGTACGATAAATTGCTTAATTTCAGGATATTTCTGTGCTAATTGTGGCGGAAAGTTTTTGTCTAAACTTCGCCGTTCGTCAACTTGATCAAGAACTAATGCCCAGCGTTCGGGACCGCGACGCTGCCTTTGTTTGTAGCCTTCCAAGACTCCAATAACGCGACTAGCTCCCAAAATGGCAAAGGGGTGGGCGTTAGTGACTACCAGCACGACCCCAGATGCAACCAAAGCAAAGCGTTCTAAATTCTCGTTACCAGGTGGACAGTCGAAGATTACCGCGTCATACGGCATAACTTTAATAGCATCTGCCAAATCCTCTGGATGCAGCGATTGAATTGGTTGGCTCGTCAGATTAGGACCGCCAGGGAGTATGTACAGTCCCACTCCAGCTTCCAGAGGGTGTGGATGATTGCCTGTTAGAAGTTCGGCGGTTCCAGGCGCGGTAGGATCTACGCCCAAAGCGTAAGCTGCATTTGACTGTGGGTCTAAATCGATGACTAACACTCGTAGTCCTTGATGCGACAGCACCGATGCCAATCCACAAGCAAGCGTGGTCTTGCCCACTCCGCCCTTTCTAGCTGCTACGGCAATACGATGGTGAATCATGGGGGTCATCCTACCATGTCTTCAATGAGTGCGATCGCCCTTCGCTGCTATGGGATAAAAAAAATCCCCGACTGAAATCAGCTAGGGGCGACAAATCCATCGGGGTTCTCCGCCGAGATGGTTTACTCTTCCAGGATGCCACCAAGAGCAGAAAGCGATCGCGGAAGCTGCGCGCTTTTTCCTGACTTATCACAAACCTGCGCTTTGCGTACTCATACGAGCTAAATCAGACAATATTTTTACTGCATCATTAATGGGTTCAGGGCTTGACACGCTAAGGTTACGGGGAGTTTTAGCTAATTGTATTATGTCTGCACGTAAGCAGCAATTCTCATTATGACTTTTGACTATTCAGGGCGAAGAGAACGGGGTAAAGTAAGAGAGTCAAAAGCTCACCGAGTCGAAGACGTTGACCCCCAAAAGCAAGTTCGACGGTATCATCAGGTTCTTCCGCGAGGTGC
>JBGTJW010000319.1:0-6787 GCA_041744955.1 Stenomitos sp.
TGAAAGTCGCGATCGCTGATCCCATAGACCGCCGCATTGATGCGTAGCGAATCCAGCGCAGGCAAATCCCAAATCAACTGCTGCTTTTGCCCCATAACCAGCGTGATTTTCTGCAAAAAGGCAAATTTGCGCTGAAACGGCACGTGTCCCGCCACAGTAATGCGTCCTGCTGATGGATGGATGAGTCCCGTCAGCATCTTCAGCGTGGTCGTCTTACCCGCGCCGTTGGCACCCAAAAAACCCACCACTTCCCCTGGCTCAATGGCGAACGAGATGTTCTGCACCGCCTTGATCTGACGATAGGTTCGCTTAAAAAAATGTACTGCGGTGCCTTTCAACCCAGGCTCTTTCACAGCAACGGGATACATCTTGCTCAGATTCTCAGCCAAAATTACAGGCATTTTTACTCTTGCTACGAAACTGCCTCAGTCCAACGTGTAGTTATGCAGACGCAAATAGCTGTTACGCGATCGACACCTCTTCTTTATACTGCCTGTTTGCGATCGCCCTCAGCCTCTTGCGACTGAAATTAACGGAGTCCCCACCGTGTCTACCTTACTATCTTCAAACATCATCATGCGTCCCTACGCAGGTGTAGCGGATTTGCCCGCGATCGCCGATCTGCTTAATGCTTGCGAAGCGGTCGATCGTTTGGATGCAGGCACCTCAGTTGAGGAACTACGCCAGGAATTTGCTGATCCGGATTGGGATCTAAGCCGTGATCTGCGCTTATGGCAACACGAAGACCATCTGGTTGGCTTTGGAGCCGTTTGGGTACCACCACCCGGCGACGACCATAGCGGACATTTGTGGTTTAATGTTCAACCAAACTCGCGGGGAAGCACGCTGGAAACCCAGATTGTCGCGTGGGGGGAGCAACGAATGCGTGAAGTGGCTCACGAACGTGGTGTCTGTGTCAACCTACGGGCAGGTGCCCGTGCTGGTCATCACTACCGCGTCTCGCTGTTAGAACAGCATGGCTTTACGAGCGATCGCTATTTCTACCGCATGACTCGTCCCTTAGGAGAACCGATCCCAGAAGCTCAGTTTCCAGCCGAGTTTAGCGTGCGGCATGTAGACAGCGATCGCGATGCCGAAGCCTGGGTTGCTATGTTCAACGAGTCATTCATCGATCACTGGAATCATCACCCTCTCACGATCGAACAGTTCAAGCATTACCGGACTGAACTGGACTACAACCCTGAGCTTGATCGGATTGCCATTGCCGCTGATGGCACCTTTGCCGCCTTCTGCACAGGTCAAATTTCCTTGAAGGACAATCAACGTAGCGGGCGGAACGAAGGCTGGATCAACGTACTGGGCACACGCCGGGGCTTTCGTCGCTTGGGGCTGGGTCGTGCCATGCTGCTCTCAGGGCTAGAACAACTAAGGGCGATCGGCGTTGAGACTGCACTGCTGGGCGTAGACTCCGAAAATCCCTCCGGTGCCTTACGGTTATACGAATCAGTGGGCTTCACCAAGCGCTATACGTCGATCTCTTACACCAAAGAAGTGAGGAGTGAAGGGGTGGAAGGGTGAAGCGGTGGAAGGGTGAAGGGGTAAATCAATTTTGCCCCTGACTCCCCTGCTCTCTCTGCTTCCCCTGCCCCCGACTCCCGACTCCCTGCCCCCTAGCTCCCCAACAAGTTGCTAAATCTGTAACCAACCATACCTTCCTGCAATTGGGTGTCAGAGTGAATACATCGAACCATTTCACTTCATCTGTGAGGAGAACTTAGCGTGATGCATTTAAACCCTTCGATCGACAAAGCTGCTTCCTGGCATCGCTTCAAAGCATTGGTGATCAGCGCTGGCTTCTTGAGTCTTGCGTTTGCTCATCCGGTACTGGCACAAGAGAAAATGCTGCGAACGCTGACGGTGACTGGGCGCGGTACAGAAATGGTCGCAACAACAATTACTCAGGTACGTCTGGGCGTAGAGGCGCAGGGCAAGACCGCGAATGAGGTACAGCAAGAAGTCGCACGGCGATCGAACGCAGTCGTCAACTTGTTGAAATCCCGGCAGGTAGACAAACTGGAGACGACAGGGATCAGTCTCAGTCCCACCTATCAATACGACAACGGCAAGCAAACGCTAACGGGCTACTCTGCCAGTAACATCGTTAGCTTTCGCATCGTGACAACCAAAGCTGGGGTGCTACTGGACGAGGCAGTGAAAGCAGGTGCGTCTCGCATTGATGGCGTGAGCTTTATTGCCACCGATGAGGCGATCGCGGCAACCCAAAAAACGGCTCTCCGTGAAGCAACGCAGGATGCCCAAGCGCAAGCAGATGCGGTCTTTAGCGCACTTAGCCTAACCAAAGGACAGATTGTCAGCATCCAGGTTAACGGTGCGTCTGTACCCCCACCCCGCCCAATTCTTAGGGGTGAGGTCCTAGAAGCCAGAACTGCTGCTGCCCCACCAACCCCCATCGTTGGCGGTGAACAGGAAGTACAGGCATCGGTAACGTTGGAAATCAGTTACTAGTCGCCTGTAGGGACGTTACATGTAACGTCCCTACAATCGGTCTTGCTAAAACTCCTCATCATAGCCGCCAGCGGTCGCGCCTGCCTCGTTGTCGCGCTTAGACCCTAGCAGATCGAGCCGCTCCACACGGATAATGGGTTTGGAGCGATCGTCCCCTGTACTACGATCCTTCCAGGTATCAAACTTAAGTGCGCCCGATACGCCGATCAAACTGCCTTTACGGACGTAGTTAGCAGCAACCTCAGCCGTCTTGCCCCACAGCTCTAAATTAAACCAGTCAGGCTGGTCGTTATTGCGCGTTTTGCGATTGACCGCCAAGGTGAGGCTGCACTTAACACTGCCAGACTCAAAATACTTCACATCTGGATCGCCACCAACACGACCCACCAGGGTTACAGCATTCAAACTCATAGGTTTTCGATTAACTTGTTGGTATGGACTCAGTAACAGCACGCTTAATCATTCAGTCTCATCTTAAGAGCTGAGTTCTAAAATATCGACTGGTACAAACGTATTTTAGCAGCCGAGATGGCGATGCGGTATCTTCTCTTTGTCGATCGATCTTTAGCGTTTGAATCATTACTAAAAAATGGATCGCTTTTAATCACGTTAAGTGGTAATCGCCGCAAGGCAACGTCTCTTTAACTCACCATAGCGACAAAGCAGAACACGCCTGTTTAACTGAAGCTCTGGATTAAGTTCGCGTAGCAGGCTTAGCTGCTGTAATCTTACCGGCGATTTGTCAGCTACAGAAAACATGGTCAGGGTTTCAGGCACTTTTTAGCCAGCCAGCTACCTACCACTCATGGCTGGTTATTGCCACAATTGCTACACAAGTTCAGGCTAAAGTCCGGTAGCCTTACTAAGGTTGGCTATTGCATCCGTTAAGCCAATTTTTTATCGCTAAAATCTTGTGCCTGCTGGACTCATAGCGAAAAACATAATAAGATCCAACCTTGATTGCACCTATAGTGGTGTAGGTGCAAAATCATCCAGCAATTCATTCGTTATTTGAGAGGCATAGAGGCTAGTGGGACTTTTTAGTCGCTTTTCCCTATCGCGGGACATGGGCATTGACCTTGGCACGGCAAATACATTGGTTTATGTATCGGGCAAAGGTATTGTCCTGCAAGAACCGTCCGTCGTTGCCATGGATCAAGATACAAAGATGCCATTGGCAGTGGGAGAAGATGCCAAGCGAATGCTGGGACGGACACCTGGTAATGTAGTCGCACTACGTCCGCTGCGCGATGGTGTCATTGCTGACTTTGACACCGCTGAACTGATGCTGAAGCACTTCATTGCACGAGTGCATGAGGGCAGAACACTGGTATCGCCTCGGATTGTTATTGGCATTCCCAGCGGCGTAACGGGCGTTGAGCGCCGTGCGGTGATGGATGCTGCGTCTCAAGCCGGTGCTAGAGATGTCTACTTAATTGATGAACCTGTAGCTGCCGCGATCGGTGCTGGGTTGCCGGTTGCAGAACCCACTGGCAACATGATTATTGATATTGGCGGCGGCACGACTGAAGTGGCGGTACTGAGTTTACAGGGAACCGTTTTGAGTGAGTCGGTGCGTGTTGCAGGCGATGAGCTGAGTGAGGCGATCGCCCAATACATGAAGAAAGTACACAACCTTGTGATTGGTGAACGCACTTCTGAGGAAATTAAAATCACGATCGGCTCTGCTTATCCGGTTGACGACGAAACCACCATGGAAGTCCGGGGTCTGCACTTGCTGTCTGGTTTGCCTCGCACTGTGGCTGTGAAAGCGCCCGAAATTCGTGAAAGTATGTCAGAGCCGTTAGCCGTAATTGTGGATGCGGTCAAGCGCACGCTCGAACGCACTCCGCCTGAGTTGGCGGCAGATATTATCGATCGCGGCATCATGTTAGCGGGTGGCGGTGCTTTGCTGAAGGGCATTGATACGTTGATTAGCCATGAAACAGGCATTGTTGTTCACGTAGCGGCTGACCCCCTAAGCTGTGTTGTGCTGGGTACTGGGCGCGTTCTAGAAAACTTCAAGCAATTGGAGCGTGTCTTTAGCGGTCGATCGCGCAACTTTTAGCGGTTGCTTTACGTCCAACGCCTTGAGGATCTGTGCCGATCAGTTTCTCTCCCTCCTGAATCGTTCCTTTGCTTTTTGCAATTGCTGCCTCTGGTCAACCGCTCGCTTAACGCCTAAAACGCCTGCATGTATACCTTGCGCCGCTGGTGGGATCGACACCAGCTTAGAATTATCTTAACGAGCATGGCTGTTGGCTCTGCTTTAATCCTGCGGCAGACGCAGGCAACGCCCTTATTTGAGGGCTATCAACTGCTCACTCGTGCTTTTCAGTCTAACGCTGCCCAGCAAAAGCTACTTGAAAATGCTCAATTCCAGGAATTGCAGCAGCGGCTGACGGAACTCGAAAGCCAAAATCAGCGGCTGCGTGAGCTGGTAGGCTACGTCTCGGAAACGAAAAAAGCTGGCATTACCGCTCCTGTCGTTGGGCGGAGTGCAGACCATTGGTGGCAACAGCTCATTTTGGGTCGAGGCAGTAACGACAACGTGAAAGTGGGCTATGTTGTCATGGCTCCCGGTGGTGTGGTTGGTCGCGTGACCAGTGTGACACCTAACACTAGCCGCGTGTTGCTTTTGAGTGATCCATCCAGCCGCATTGGGGTAACCATTAGCCGTAGCCGCTTTATGGGCTATATGCGTGGGCAGTCAACGAGCTATGCGGTCATGGAATTTTTTGATAAAGTGCCCGATGTCCGGCGGGGCGATGTTGTTTCTACTTCATCCTTGAGCAAACTGTTTCCTGCGGGTATGCCCGTGGGGCGGGTAGAGTCGGTAAGCCTTAACAAAAGCCCTGCTCCAGAAGCCACGATCGAGCTTTCTGCACCTGTTAGCTTTTTGGAATGGGCAGTAGTGTATCCCCATGACCAGGACGCTGCTTCGGTCGAGGCACCAAGCAAAAAGCCTGCCCCCCAACCTGTGCCATGAAAAGCGATTCTTTCGCAGGCACTTGGCAAGACCAGCCCCTGCAACGGCTTTTTGTGAATGCGGCAGTGACGATCGGTTCGTTGCTTTTGTGCTTGCTGCTTTTGCCGACCCGCTTACCCGGCATGGAGTTGGCAGGCATTGGACCGAATTGGCTCCTCATCTGGGTGGTTGCCTGGAGCGTGAATCGAACGATGTTTCAAGGCGCGATGGCAGGGCTGGTGCTGGGCTTGATTCAAGATGGCATGACGGCTCCTACACCCACACACACCTTAAGCTTGATGGTGGTGGGTGTCCTGACGGCACGTTTGCGTAAGGGGCGCTACATCCAGGAGGACTTTATTTCGGTGGCGCTGATTGCCTTTGGTACAGCGGTCATTGCCGCCACTGTCATGGCGATTCAGTATAGCTTTCAAGCTGAGCGCTCTCTGGTAGAAATTTGGAACTATCATCAGCTCATCGCCCTAAGTTCCGCTATTCTCAGCAGCTTGTGGGCACCAGTTGTTTACTTTCCGCTGAATCGCTGGTGGCAGTGGGTCGAGAACCTTGAGCAATAGGGCGTTTGGCGCAATAGTAGTCCCCAGGGTTTAACGGACTCTAGCCGTCAGTCATCGAAGCCAAGTGGATGGCTCTCCCTTGTTGCTGTTAAGCTTGTTGCCGTTAAAACGGTAAAAAGCTCTGCAAGTTGGCACGTTCCCCTACAAGCGACGCTTTCTTGCTGCCTGCCTAGCACCTTACAATAAAGAAAGTACGGTAAGGATAGTTGGGGATGAATTTAATCTGGACACGCTTTTTGCGATCGGCGTATCGACGTGAACCGATCACCAGCTTTGTGATCACCGCTGGAGTGGTTGAAGCCGCGATCGGCGGATTGGGAGAACACTGGTCGTTAATGACGTTTGGGTTGGGAACGGTTGGGGCTGCGATCGCGCTGCGGTGGTGGCAGCATCAGCGCCGTCCTCGATCGACTGCCAGTGAACGATCGCCCGTTTATGCCTTGCCGCCCGCTGCGTCTCGTCCAGTGCTGCCTACCTTACGCCTGTCTCAAAAGCCACCCAGCGGCAAACGTTGAGTCTTCACTGCCCAACAGTTGTCCAAACGGTTCGTTTGAGCCAATGCCCGTTTGCGTTTGTGTTAGCAATGAAGGTAATGAGCGCATGGTTATTACTGCAACAAAACAACTCCTTAAAATTGGCGAAGTGGCAACCAGCAGCGGTCTGCCAGTCAAAACAATTCGCTACTACGAGGAGATTGGGCTGCTGACACCCACCGTTGAGCGATCGCAGGCAGGCTATCGGCTTTTTAAAACGGAGG
>JBGTJW010000320.1:0-3558 GCA_041744955.1 Stenomitos sp.
TTGGTTTCTCCCATTCATCAGGAACATCAGGCACTTGAAACTGAATTTGCCCACCCCGCGCAATCATCCAGAGCCGTCCATCGGGCGTAAAGCCCATACTCTGAAGCCGTCGAGAGCTGTTGCGATCGTGCGGCTCCCAAATGGCTTGACCCGGTTGCCAGAGGGAATAAAAGTTTCCACGTGAAGAGACGGCAACATACTTCCCATCAGGTGCGCGCGCAATGTTACGAATCACACCAACGGCTGTTTCAACCATTGCCTTCCAGTTTTTCCCACCGTCAGCCGTGCGATAAATGGCTCCAATGTCCGTCGTCATCTCCGCCGCCTTCGGACCGAGCGCCAGCACTGTATTGGGAGAACCAGGCAGCTTTGCACTGAGGGGCACCCGAGACCAGGATGTTCCACCGTCTGTCGTGTGCAGCAAAAGAGAGGGTTGTCCCGCAATCCAACCTTCATCGCCCGAAAAGCTGACCGAGTTGAGGCGGTATGCCTGATCTAAATCCAGGGTGCGGGGTTCCCAGGTCTTGCCACCATCGGTTGTTTCCATCAAGGTCGAACTGGTGCCTGTCAGCCAACCATGTTTGGCATCCACAAAGCTCAGATCCAGCAGGTTTGCTTCAGTCGGAACGGAAACTTGCTGCCAGGGCGTGCCGCTAATGGATGGCAGATAACCACCGCAGCTTGAACATAGCATCGCGATCGCAACCAGCACAACGATGCGACCGAAAACCGCCTGCCTTAAAACAAATTGCTGGGCGATCGCCCGCCTTAAAAATGCCATAACTAAACGCATTGCACTCAAATCTCTACTCAATATCGATCAAGCGGTTTTTAAATCGGTTTAAATTGGGTTGGCTCCGGACTACTCTTTTCACTGCAACCCATACAGGCTGAGAAAAAAGAGAAAGCCCAATCCCAGGGCACCAAAAATCAGAATATTCTTTTGCCCCGGTGTCAGCGTATTGACCCCAAACCCATAGCCCAGGTTTTCTTTGAACCCAGAGGGTGATCCAACTTCGCCAATGTTTGAAAACCGCGATTTTGGTGCTCCACAAACCGGACAACGCCAGCTAGATGGGACTGCCTCAAACGGAGTGGTTTCGGGAATCTGACGGCGATCGTCTCCTTTCAGTGGTTCATAAATGTAGCCACACGCTTGACATTCATAGCGGTCTAACGCCGTTGGTTCAGCAGTTTCGGTACTCATTGCTTTCGCATTCAAGGGTTAGGGTGGCAAGGAGAAATCGAAGTGACAGAATTCTGAGAGTTCTGTAAATGATTATGACATGACTGGGAATCACTGCATCCTGACATCACAAAAGTCAAGACGATTGAGAAGGATCTGACCATCCTCTAGCGATCGCCTCTGGTGATCTATAGACTTCAGTGAGGCTTTTCGATACATCTTATGGACACCAACCCTATAATATGAAGGCAGGTAACAAACCGCTAGCGTCGTTGTTTACACAGCCTGAGGGGTCGTGATTTATGTTTGTCCTCAGTGGTTATGAGTATCTGCTTGGCTTTTTGCTGGTGTGCAGCCTGGTGCCGCTGCTCGCCTTGACAGCCTCCAAGCTGGTTCGCCCCAGTCGTCGTGGACCAGAGCGTCGTACGACCTATGAATCTGGTATGGAGCCGATCGGGGGCGCTTGGATTCAATTCAATATTCGTTACTATATGTTCGCCCTGGTTTACGTCATTTTTGACGTGGAAACCGTGTTTTTATATCCGTGGGCGGTCGCGTTCAACCAGTTGGGCTTATTGGCTTTCATTGAAGCGCTCATCTTTGTTGGCATCCTCATCATTGGTCTTGTCTACGCTTGGCGCAAAGGAGCACTGGAATGGTCTTAGATCCGAGAACGGCAGCAAAAGGCGCTGTCGTTGGGCCGTCTGAGTTGATTATGAACCCGATCGAGCGTCCGAAAGTTACGCATGATCTATCTGAAAACGTTGTACTAACAACTGTTGATGACCTTTACAATTGGGCGCGGCTGTCTAGTCTGTGGCCGATGCTCTATGGCACAGCCTGTTGCTTTATTGAATTTGCTGCCCTGATTGGCTCTCGCTTTGACTTTGACCGCTTTGGTCTGGTGCCACGATCGAGTCCTCGGCAGGCAGATCTCATCATTACCGCTGGAACAGTCACCATGAAGATGGCTCCAGCGTTAGTGCGCCTCTATGAGCAGATGCCCGATCCCAAGTACGTCATTGCTATGGGCGCTTGCACGATTACGGGTGGGATGTTCAGTGTGGATTCGCCCACGGCTGTACGCGGCGTTGACAAGCTCATTCCGGTCGATGTGTATCTTCCTGGCTGCCCACCGCGACCGGAGGCAATCATTGATGCCATCATCAAACTGCGGAAGAAGATTGCAAACGAGTCGATTCAAGAACGTGGTGATCTGCGGCAAACCCACCGTTACTACAGCACGACCCATACGATGAAAGCGGTTGACCCGATTCTCACGGGACAGTACCTCCAGTCGGGTACGCGCGAAATGCCGCCCAGAGAACTGGCGGAAGCAATGGGGCTACCCGTGCCGCCAGCGCTCAAAGCAGCCGAAAAGGAGGGTCTCGATCGTGCCTGAAGAATCTAAGCCAACGTCTGAAGCCGCACCGCAGGCAGATGGTAAAGCGGAAATTATCTCGGCTGAAACCGCAGCCGTTGACCCTGTGGGAACCATCTCCAAGTGGCTCACCCAAAATGGTTTTGAACATGAGTCTCTGGGTGCGGATGCCTCTGGTGTCGAGATGCTGAGGGTGGAACCAGAGTTTTTGATTCCCTTTGCTACGGCGCTGTATGCCTACGGCTACAACTATTTGCAGTGTCAGGGCGCTTACGATGCGGGTCCGGGCGATCAGTTGGTGAGTTTCTACCATCTCATCAAGCTGTGCGATCGCGCCGATCGTCCAGAGGAAGTGCGTATTAAAGTGTTCTTGCCACGCGAAAACCCCCGTGTGCCCTCTGTTTACTGGATCTGGAAGACAGCAGACTGGCAAGAGCGTGAATCATACGATATGTACGGCATTATCTATGAAGGGCACCCAAATCTGAAGCGCATTCTGATGCCAGAAGATTGGGTAGGCTGGCCGCTCCGCAAAGATTATATTTCGCCTGATTTTTACGAATTGCAGGATGCCTATTAAGGACTGCACTTACCCGAACCATTGTTTAGCCAAGACTGAACAATGGTTCGTTTTTGTTTGCGGTTATTGCCGCGACGATCGTGACTGCATACGTGTCCAGTCTTGACCGATCTGAATCGTGACATCCGAATCAAGCTCACCTGTACTTTCGATACGCACTTCACCAAACCCAAGCGATCGGCGCACTGCTTCGGCACCAGCGAGATCACCCTGTTGCGCGATAATACGAGTCACTTGCAGCGGTTCGCGATTGGGTTTGGTGACGCTGACGTTGCCATAGCCTGCTTGCTCTAGCTTTTGGGAAACAGCCGGAGCAGCGTTGAGCTGGCGCGTACTATCCTGGATGACGATTCTTGCAGCATTGGCAAGTCGTTCGGTTGAGTCTGTACCAAAGTTGAAATGCTGTGCCAT
>JBGTJW010000321.1:0-19976 GCA_041744955.1 Stenomitos sp.
AAGGTTGTTTGGTAAAATGCAGGGAACATATGATTTGGGGGAGCCGCAATGGGATCCCCTATTTTTTGTCCTTGCTATTCTCTCAAACCTCTGCCCCGTGTAGCTCAGAGTTACCTTGTCACCCCTTAAGGTCAGCGACACTCGCTTTAGCGAGTTGATGCCCTGGTGTCTGATGCTACTGTGTTGTTTCTTACACACCCGCAAAGGACCAGTGACAGGCATGGCGTTCATCGACTCCACGCCGCTTGCAGTCAGTCCTCCCGCACGTGCGCATGCTCACAAGGTCTTCAACGGTCAGGTGCAGTGGGGCAAAAACTCGGTCGGTTGGCACTTTGGTTTTAAACTCCATCTGATTGTTAACGACCAGTGTGAACTGCTAGCGTTCAAACTGACACCTGCCAACACCGACGACCGCCAACCTGTGCCTGACCTGACCCAAGACCTGATGGGCAAACGCTTCGGCGACCGGGGCTATATCTCGCAAGCCTTGTTTGAACAGTTGTATGAGCGTGGCTTGCAACGCATCACCAAGTCGAAGAAGAACATGAAAAACCGCTTGGTCAAGCTGATTGACAAGCTTTTGCTCCGCCAGCGAGCACTCATTGAATCGATCAACGACCAGCTCAAGAACATCTGCCAGATTGAACACTCACGGCATCGGAGCTGGTTCAATTTCTTCGTCAACTTGCTGGCAGGCTTAATTGCGTATACGTATCAGGAGAAAAAGCCCTCCTTAGACTTAGAGTACAAAGACTTACCAGCACTGCCTCCAGCTATCTTTTGACCTCGTCGAACTGACGTTGTTTTACGACGTTCCACTGCGCCTCAAAGCTAACATTACTGCTTTGTCTGCTTTACCTGCCTCTTGCCTGTCGTCAAGCTACTCGGAGCGTCTATTTCTCTAAGGCAGTCTTACGGCTTAACGCACTGTGGGGCAGTACCCGTTTGACTTCTTCGACGGTTGTGATGCCACTGGTCACTTTTTCGGTTGCAGCCACCCGAAAGGACGCAAAGTGGATCTCGCTGAGATAACGGTTAAGCTGCGTCAGCGAACCTTCGTAAATGATCTGGCGCACGGTGTCATCAACATTGAGTAGTTCAATAACAGCTTCCCGTCCTAAATAGCCTGAGTTGAAGCAATGAGAGCACCCCCTGCCGCGTCGCCAAGCTTTTGGGTTGGCATCCTCGCGTCTTAAACCTAGTACCTTCAGCTCAGAATCAGTTGGCACATGAGCTTCAGCACAATGAGGACACACCCGCCGCACCAGTCGTTGAGCCACAACCCCTAAGAGTGCGTCACTGATCAGCCCTGGATCGGGTCCAATATCTTTGAGACGGGGAATCGCACCAACGGCATCGTTGGTATGCAGGGTGGTCAAAACCAGATGACCTGTTAAAGCGGCACGAATGCCCGTTTCGGCGGTTTCGCTATCCCGGATTTCGCCCAGCATCACAATATCGGGGTCTTGGCGAAGAATCGCCCGTAACCCACTGGCAAAGGTCATCCCTGCTGCCTCATTGACCTGGGTTTGAGTGATGCCTGAAAGGACATACTCCACCGGATCTTCGACCGTGACAATGTTGACGGATTCAGTTGAGATGGCTAACAAGCTGGTGTAGAGGGTGCTGGTTTTGCCGGAACCAGTCGGTCCTGTAAAGATCACCATGCCCTGCGGTTGCTCTAACCAGCTTTTGTAAACGGGCAGCGTTTCTTTAGAAAAGCCTAAGTCATCGATCGTGTTGAATGTGTTTTGCTGACGCAGTAACCGTAATACTGCTTTCTCGCCCGGTTCACCTTTTTTACCACTCACGCAGGGTAGGGTACTGACCCGCAGATCCAATCCCTGTTCTTCCTGTCCAGACGTGTACTTTTCGCCGATGCGTCCATCTTGAGGGCGACGGCTTTCTGAAATATCCATGTCGCACATCACTTTGAGAGAGACGATCGCGCGACGGCTAATGTCTGGAGGGAGGGTTGTGACGTGGCGGAGAATACCATCAATGCGATAACGCACGCGTAAGCCGACCTCAGTCGGTTCCAGGTGAATATCACTGGCGCGGTTCCTGAGTGCGCCGGCAATGATGGCTCGAATGCGCTCAATCTGGTTGTCTGTTTGCGAGAGATAGAGTTCTGTGGTTTGCGTAATGTCTTCTTGCTCAAACTTGCCAGTGAGGGGATTGGCAAAATTGGTGCCGCAGATCCGGCTTGCGTCCAGGTTCTGCAAGCGAAACCAGTCGCGGTAGCTCTTCTCATGGATGGGAATGATTTTGATCTCAGTTGCCAGTCGATCGCTGATCCGCTGTGCTGCTTCAGCCGACATCGGCAGTGGGCTACCCAGGTAAAAACAGTTGCGCCATAGCAGCAGTGGCACGACGGGATGAAGCGAACTGCGATCGGAAATCTGGCGGAAGAAGCGATCGCTCACTTCGGCATCCAGCAGATCGAACTTGATCACACCCTGGTGATTCACCAGCAGTTTCAGCGCTTCTTCACAAGTAATCTCACGATTCTTCAGTTGCTTAAAGACAGAAGTCGGAGGAGTGAGCGTTTGCATAGAATTCCTTAATCAACTTGCTACTGAGGTGAGTCTGTTGCGGTCTTTCACAGGATAGAGCTTAAACGTTTCTGGGGTTCTTTGCACAACCCCTCTAATACTAATGTATCAAGGCTCAAGTCCTGGCTCACGTTGCCGCCGTGATGCAGCTAACGGCACAAGCGCCACTCGACTCTCTACGGACGCTATCCCTTGAATCAAGAGCGTCCTGGCATAGCAGTCGAAACGAACGTTGGGACAGGTATAAACCTTGAAGCGTCCTTTGAGCAGGGGCTTCTATCCTTCATCCCTCATCCTTTTGGTATGGGAGGCAGTCAGACCAGGGGCAAAAAAGGTTGGCTACAGCGTTCCCCGTTTGAGACTCTCAATCCTTCCCATGAGGGGGGAAGCCGGAGGCAGGGGGATCGTGGCTTATAGCGTGTCAAAAGGGATGGGGTATGGCTCCAGGCAATGCACCAGCCTGACGTGTAGCCTTGTTAACCAACCGTTGACCGTTGCTAGTAACGCTAGGGGCGATTAGTGCCGTCGCTAGCTAAAAATCAAGCGGACTGAACGCTCGTTCCTGTAAAGATGGGGTGTTGAAATTATTTCAACACCCCATTGCAGTCACAAGCAGGAAATTAGAGGCTTTTCCTTATCCTTTCGTAACGTGCCAACAGTCGCTTCGTCAGCTTTGCCCTGTTACGTACCGATGATGCCGCCGTTCTTACGGGTGATGACAACGGTTGCGTCACGGGGGATTTTCCCACTACCTTGTGGTGCTGGGAAGTTTGTCTTGGCAGGATCGCCATCGCCGGGATGCTGGAGGTTGATGAACATGGTGCGACGATCGGGTGTGATTGCAACGCCCGTAACTTCACAGCCCGTTACCCCCGCGAAGATCCGGCAAATTTCGCCCGTTCTTGGGTCAGCAACCAGCATCTGGTCATTGAGCTGCACACCATTGACAACAGGCTGAGTGCCGTCGGTCTGAATAAAGAGCCGACCATCTGAATCACCCCACAGACCATCGGGGCTAGCGAAGGCGCTTTTCTCAATGCTGTGAGTATCTTTGGCAAGCACAAAGATGTCCCAGGTAAAGGTGGTGCCAATGTAGCTGTTGCTATCTCTCCACTTAATAATGTGACCAGACGGGTTGGGACCTAGAGGGTTGGCGGCATTCGTATTCGCTGGTGTACGGGCGGTGTTATTGGTGAGCGTGCAGTAAACATCGCCATTGGGGGCAGCAGCAATCCACTCAGGACGATCCATCTTTGTGGCACCCACAGCGTCACCAGCGAGGCGAGTGTAGACCAAAATTTCAGCCTGGTTTGCAAACTTAGCTTTAAGCACAGGGTTGTCGATCGTCAGCTCCAGCCAATTGCCTGTGCCATCATCATTAAACTTAGCGACGTAGAGCTTACCTCGATCGAGAGGGCTAATGCCACGGGCACGCATCGATCGCCAGTTGCCGGCTGAGACGAACTTATAGATATAGTCAAAGCGTTCGTCATCGCCCATGTAGACAACCGCACGACCACCTTGCCCAATCACAAGCTCTGCGTTTTCATGCTTGAAGCGACCGAGTGCAGTGCGCTTGACGGGTGTTTGAGACGCATTCATTGGATCAATCTCAACGACCCAACCAAAGCGATTCTCTTCATTCTTATAGCTAGGATCTGAGAGATCGAAGCGAGGGTCAAAAAGATGCCAGCCATAGCCAAAGCCTGTTGCAGTGATGCCGTAGCGGGCTTGTTCTGGCGTACGAGTCCACGCACCCTTCGCGCCAAAGTACCCGTTGAAGTTTTCTTCACAGGTCAAGTAGGTGCCCCAAGGAGTGTAACCATTCGCGCAGTTGTTGAGCGTGCCCATAGGAATATTGCCTGCCGGTGTGAACAGCAGCGCATTGCCTGCAACTGGACCACTAAAGTGCATAGGCGTATTACCGTGGATGCGTCGAGCGTTCCTGCTTCTTACGACCTGCCATGTGCCTCCAATCCTCTTAAGCTCAACGACTGTTACGCCATGAGCATGTTGAGACAGGCGCACATCTTCAAGACTGGTTGGTGCCTCTTTGCCTAAGAGGTGCTCATTCGTACCGTACTCGTTGTTGAGGGCAAGCATCCCGTTGTCATTGCTTCTTTTGATCGGGAAGAACCACATGCCATCGTGACCAATCCCCACTTGCTGAGCTTGTTCCTTTGCGGTGGGGCGTGTGTTTGGATCGCCGTCATATTCGGGACCACCAGGACGAATCGGGGTGCCCCAGGGAATCAGCACATCATACTGATAATCGGACGAAATGCTGGGAATGGGACCGGTTGCTTGAGCAGCAGGAACAAAGGCAAAGTTGATCAGCTTACGACCACGACCGCGAGCGATCGCCGCCCCTTTAGCCAGAGCACCACTCAAGCCCTGAGCTGTAGCTGCCTCAACGCCTGGAGCAAAAAGCTTGTCGCCAGCCAGTGCTGCTAAAAAGCCAGTAGCGGATAGAGCAGCGCCCCGTGCAAGGGTGTTCCGTCGGGACATTCTGACATTCAGAACGTCCTCAAAGGAACGATTACTCGACCTATTACTGCTGTCATTGTCATGAATCATCTGTGTTCTCCTCTCGGTGTTAAATCGTATCGAACTGTCGAAAACGTGCCATTAGGATCAACTTTGAACTAAAGCACGACTACCCTCCCCAACTCAAAACTTGCAGCTTATGCCTGACTGTAAAACCGCATTCAACTGTAAAACCGCATTCATATATAGCTAGAACGTTTTGTTTCTAGCAAAATGATGACGTTTACGTGCGAATCACATCAGTTCAGCAATGCAAAAATCAATCCAGGTCATTCAAATATCTCTGAGCAGCTTGCCCAGTGAGACGACCGGAATCAAAGGCTTCATCAATTTGGGCAGCATCTTCCAGTGTTCTCATAGCAACTGATTGCGCTGGAGCCGCCGCCGCTATGTCTGTTTTCTGCTCATGCCGTTGCAGAAGTGCGTAGGACGCACTGTAGTACTTAGTCCAGGCTTTTACCTGAGGCTTTGCTTGCCACTGAGCGCGAGAAGCTGTTGTCGTCAGAATTGGTATGATTTCACCATTGCGATCGCCGGTAACAACAACTTGAATCGTTGACAAGCCAGGATTTTGTTTGAATTGACGTTCAATAGCACTGCTAACTAATAACTCTGCTTGTGCCGTCAAACTACCAGGTACGGCTTGACCATACACAGGTATTTCAATGACAAGACCTTGCATTTCTGCGTGTACAGGTTGATAACTACCCTTAAGCAGCGCCAAACTCCACGCCGCCGTTAAAGCTATAAGAAGCCTGCGAATAAAAATCTTTTGCGCCATAAAACCGAAAACTTAACCTCAGGCAATTCAGGAAAAAATTGGTCAAAATTTTCTCCATGCCCATAAACTTTAACCTCGTTCATAGTCCCATTTATTAGTTATGGGAACATGAAGCAAGGGTTAAATCAAGTTAAAAAAGACCCCAATTCGGTGAGAGAAAAACCGTCTGCGAAACGCGTCAAGCGTACATCTACGGAATCGTTTGTCAAGCGTCATTTGGAGTAAATTGAAGTAGAAAAGCGATCGCTCTCGCTAATGAAAAAAGATGTGCAATTTTCTGCCTCTGCAATCAAAGCATCGCCAAAGATGATCCCATTTGAATCTTTTGTTAGTGCTTTGTAATGAAAACTTTTGCTTTAGAGAATAGTAAAAGTAGACTTCAAGTGTGATGTGAACACTTTTGCTGGTGATGTCGCAGAAACAGGCTAATGAGAAGGTGAGGATAATTGGGCATAGTCGTGATCAAGTCTTTAAAGATGCATTGTAGTGATGCACACAATCCTAAATTGCCCTCTTGAAGAAATTTTATGGCTCGAACAAACCCTCGCTATTTAATTAAGATTTAACGTTCGATCGCCAACACCTTTACCAAGAACGCCCATTTATCGGCGCTTTCTTCGATAATTTTGGCAGTGGGTTTGCCCGCGCCGTGTCCTGCTTTCGTTTCAATGCGGATCATGACGGGTGCATCGCCTTTGTGAGCGGCTTGGAGGGCGGCGGCAAATTTGAAGCTGTGGGCAGGCACTACGCGATCGTCGTGGTCGGCAGTGGTAATCAGCGTCGCGGGATAGGCAGTTCCAGCTTTGAGGTTGTGCAGGGGCGAGTAGGCGTAGAGGGCTTTGAACTCGTCGGCATTTTCGGGTGTGCCGTATTCCGAGATCCATGCCCAGCCGATCGTAAACTTGTGGAATCGCAGCATATCCATCACGCCAACGGCTGGTAGCGCCGCACCAAAGAGTTCGGGGCGTTGCGTCATGCAGGCACCGACCAGTAAGCCGCCGTTGCTGCCGCCTGCGATCGCCAGCTTTTGGGGTGACGTGTATTTGTGGTCAATCAGCCATGCCGCAGCGGCAATGAAATCATCAAACACGTTCTGCTTTTTCAGCTTGGTGCCTGCCTGATGCCAGTCTTCGCCATATTCGCCACCACCGCGCAGGCTGGGTTCTGCAAGAATACCGCCCATCTCTAACCAGACCAGTGTGCTGACGGAGAAACTGGGCGTGAGAGAAACCCCAAAACCACCATAGCCATACAGGAAGGTGGGATTCGTCCCATCTAGCACCAGCCCTTTTTTGTGGACGATGAACATGGGAGTTTGCGTGCCATCTTTGCTGGCATAAAAGACCTGTTTTGTTTCGTAGTCGTCCGGGTTGAAATCTACGTTCGGTTGGCGAAACACGCGGCTCTCGTTTTTCACCAGGTCGTAACGGTAGATCGTGGCGGGTGTGGTGAAACTGGTGAAGCTGTAGAAGGTTTCGGTATCGTGGCGTTTGCCGCCAAAACCACCGACGGAGCCAAGCCCAGGAAACTCTACGTTGCGTATGGGAGTGCCGTTCAGGTCAAAGAGCTTTACCTGACTATGGGCATCTTTTAAGTAGGAGGCAACGAACTGGTTATTGAGAATGCCTACGCCTTCGAGGGTTTCGGCTGCTTGAGGAATGACTTCTTGCCAGTGGGTACGATCGGGATTAGTAGTATCGATCGCCAGCACACGGCTGCGCGGCGCTTCTAGATCGGTGCTGAACCAGAAGCGATCGCCATCATTATCAATGAAGCTATAGCTGGCTTCAAAGGTGTTGATGAGTTCGACGATCGGTGCCTTGGCGATCGTCAAATCCTTGTAGAACACCAGATTGCGCGGATCGGTGCCCAGCCACACGGAAATGATGAGAAACCGTCCATCTTCACTCACGCCACCGCTAAAGCCCCAGTCTTTCTGGTCAGGGCGTTCGTAAATGAGAACATCGTCGCTCTGCGGTGTGCCGAGGCGATGGTAGTAAAGTTTCTGGTAATAGTTAACGGCTTCAAGTTTAGACTTTTCGTCTGGTTCGTCGTAGCGAGAGTAGAAAAAGCCCTTGCCATCATGCGTCCAGGAGGCACCAGAGAATTTCACCCACTGCACGCGATCGTCCGTATCCGTCACGGTTTCCACCGTGCGTACTTTCCACTCTTGCCAGTCGGAGCCAGAGGTAGAAAGCCCATAGGCGAGGTGCTGCCCATCTTCGCTGATGGAAAGTCCCGATAGTGCTACGGTGCCGTCTTCCGAAAGGGTATTGGGGTCAAGCAACACAACGGGTTCATCTTCCAGAGCCTTCAGCGTGTAGAGGACGCTCTGGTTTTGCAAACCATCATTTTTGAAATAGAAATAACGGTCGCCCTGTTTAAAGGGAATGCCGTACTTTTCGTAGTTCCACAGTTGGGTGAGGCGTTGCTTGAGGCGATCGCGCGCTGGAATCGTTTCCAGTAACCCAAACGTTAGCTTGTTCTCTGCTTCAATCCAGGCTTTTGTCTCGTCAGAATCTGGATCTTCAAGCCAGCGATACGGGTCGGCAACCTGCGTACCGTGGTAGTCGTCGATCTGATTTGCCTGACGGGGCTGAGGATAGACAAAGGCTTGGTTGGGTTCTGTCATGGCGGCGGATATGGAGCAACTTTGTCCATAGTGACAGATCAGAACGAAAAGGGCGATCGCACCAGCCAGCAAAACGCGCTTTTTTACAGATAATTGCATAGACACTTGCAGGGCGATCGCGGCAGGTTAGACCCATTTCCAGCCTAGCAAAGCACAACCAGATCCCCGACTTCTTCAAGAAGCCGGGGATCTAAGAAGCCGGGGATCTAAAGGGTTAGCGGACTCTTACCTGCGTTTGCAGTTGAGCATCCACCAGGTTCAGATATGCCTGATCACTGACGGCTGTCACTGGTAGCAATTGGGCATCAACGGCACCTTGTACCACTTCTTTGGCACCAATTTGACCCAGCGTATACGCCGAAGCCAAACCTAAATAGCCGGGAATCCCTTGTGGCTTCAGGTAGCCGCGTTGCGCGATCGTCACAAGGTCAGAGGGTGCAAGGCGATCGTTCGCCATACTGACGGCAGGATAGGGATTATAAGCCGTTGGGTCAGCGTTTGCAGTCGAAACCATAGCGGTACAGAGTGCGAGTGTGGTTAAACCAGCAAGAATGAAGCGTTTCATGGTCAACCTCCTAAGAGTGGTTAGAGATGAGATGATCGGTGTTCGTTTAGTAGCTACCTAAACTGTCGATAGATTTATTATTGCACTACAAACTGTTTGGTGTCAAACAATTATTGACATCCTTGCAGGCGATCGGGCACCCTATTGCTTAACCTGCTATCACTGCCGTCTCATGGCTCTCCCAATGCTGGAACTGATCAATGCTCGTCTGCCTGGTTATGAAGGGCTACAGCGTCTTGCGATCGAGCAGCACACAATTCGAGCGATCGCGCCGATGAAGGCAGCCCCTTCCTTGCCGTCGGTGGATGTACAGCAAGTGGATATCGCAGGCGATTGGCTCTCCTTGGGTGGCATCGACCTGCAAATTAACGGCGCACTTGGGCTGGCATTTCCCGATCTCAGCGACGACAATAGCGACAAACTTGATGCCATCAGCCAGTTCCTCTGGCATCAAGGCGTGGACGGCTTTCTACCCACGATCGTCACCACCTCAATCGAAAACATCCAGCGATCGCTCGCCAGCTTTTCCCACCACTCCCCACTTCCCACTCCCCACTCCCCCATCTCCCAACTCCTTGGCGTTCACCTCGAAGGTCCCTGCCTCAACCCTGACAAACGGGGCGCACATCCCGCCGAATATTTGCTGCCACTGACGATCGACACCATTAAACGCCTCCTGGGTGACTATGCCAGCGTCGTTAAAGTGATGACCCTTGCACCCGAACTGGATACAACAGGCACGGTGATTCCTTACTTGCGATCGCTGGATATTACCGTTAGTCTGGGGCATTCACAGGCAACGGCAAACCAGGCACAGCAGGCGTTTGACCAGGGCGCAACGATGGTGACACACGCCTTTAACGCCATGCCGGGACTCCACCATCGGGAGCCGGGACTCTTAGGCGCAGCGATCGTTCATCCTCAGGTGTACTGTGGTCTTATTGCCGATGGGCAGCACGTTTCGCCGATTATGATGGATCTTTTGCTGAGAGCCAGCCAGTACGATCGTGGTGTTTTCCTGGTCAGTGATGCGCTCTCACCGTTGGGCTTACCCGATGGCATTTATCCCTGGGACACTCGCCAGATTGAAGTCAAAAACGGTACGGCTCGCTTAACCGATGGAACGCTTTCGGGAACGACCTTGTCGCTGTTGGTAGGGGCACAAAACCTGGTGAAGGACGGCATTTGTGATGTTGAAACAGCGATCGCCCTTGCTACTATTGCGCCTCGTCGAGCGATCAGCTTGTCAACGAATCCGATCGGGCAACCTGCTCATCTTCTCCGCTGGCACCAGTCAGACCGTGGCGAACTTTCATGGCAGCGTCTTTGAGGATCATTCATTACAGTGATATTTAAAGGCTATCAACGTAAAAAAACAGGTGCAAGAAGTCTTAGCTTCCTACACCCGTTAAACTCAAGGGCTACTTTACGTTTTAGAGGATGAACAAAAAAGGCAACGTAAGTACTAGCTGCAACAAAACGTTAATAAGTTGCTAAACAAATCGATGCTTTTGCATTCTCATTGCTTGCCCACGATCGCGGTCAACCGCTTACAGTAGCGCTTACTCTGCGTGAGACGACGATGTCGGTGCAGTCAGGGGGCGAATGTTCACAATCTTACCGCCCAGACGAGTAATGCGGCGCATTTCGTCATTCATGCGGCTGTAGGGCACCTGAAGCAGGATGGTGCTGCTGTTACGAACCGGATAGCTCTGGTTATCCGTTTGTGAGTTTTGCCGCAATCCTTCGACTTCATAGATAAAAACGCGATTGTCCACATTTGAAACGGACGCGTTGATTAAAGTAGGCTGTCCCGACATAGTGCTTCTTTCTCCTAATGAATGAGTCAAATGAATGACGTGCAGCGACAACAAGTGAAGGGTGCGTTGGGTTGAATTGTGAGCCTTTTTGACCCCTTCAACGCACCTTGACCGTACACTATTGCGCGAGGGTCACGCTGGCAACTCTTCCCCCCAGCTTGTTGATTTGCTGGAGTGTATTGGTCAGTTGCTCGTAGGGGACAATGAACTCTTTGTTACTACGGCGCACTTTGGGATAGCGAGGTAGGTTGATACCTGCAACCTCAATCCGGTAGAGACGGGATGTGGAACCCGCCGAGGATCTGCCAAACGATCGATTGGGTGCGGTGCCCTGTTTCGATGGTTGGTAAGCCCACCCTTCACCATTACCCGATGGAGCCATGATGGGAGATGCACTATTTCTCGCGAGATCAGTTGCCAACCGAGACTCAGGACCGCCAAGCTGGGCCCGATCGCTGTTGGCATAGCCACGATACAGGCGGAACATCCGGGTAAAGCCGACCGTTCTCTGACCCACACCGGTTGTCACTAAATCACGGTAGTAAGGCACAACGGCTTCACCGAAATAGTTGGTGTATTCTTCAGAGTCGATGTAAGAATCGATATCTGCCTCAAAACCTTCATTTTGGTAGCGATCGAGATGCTCAACCACTTCAGATTCATCATAGGGAGCGCGTCCCAGTAGATGCTTGAAGTTCAATTCAATCACTCGTGTTTGAAAGTGAGGATACAGAAACTTCGTTTTGTAAAGTTCTGATTTAGCCACTGCTCGGACAAAGTCCCGCACGGTCAGTTGACCATTCATGAACAACGACTCTAAGCCAGTCAGACGTTCCGACTGCATCAAATAATCGTTTCCCAGCACCTGCCGATAGATTGCCTGAATAATCGTCTTGGCTTCGTCTGAAGTCCAGCTTGCACGCAATTCCACTGGGCTTGTTTCATTAAAAGCAGCGGTTCCTAAACGAGAGGCTGCGGTTGTAATTGGCACGATGACGCTCCTTAATGCTTTGGTACTATGAAAAATTGGGTAGATGAGCCGATGGGTTGATGGGGGAACCCACTTATCCACGTACTGACTCTCCTACCCATCCACTTTTCTATCAATCCTTTCTACCGATCCACGTTTTTCAAGTTACGCGATCGTCAGACTCACCACTTTGCTACCCCGCTGGTTGAGCCGTTGCAAAGTGGGTGAGAGTTGATCGTAAGTGACGAGGCGGGTACTGACGCTGCGCCGAATCTGAGGCACTTGCCCCCGATTGGCTTGCGTAAAGCGCACCCGGTAGAGCTGACCCCGATCATCGCCTGCCGCACCTGCCAAACCCCGACCAAAGGACGCTGTTTGAATGGGTGTCGCTTGATTCCGTGCGAGATCCTGGGTTAACCAGGCAGACTTGTTTTTGCCTTGAGCGCGATCGCTATTGGCATAACCCCGGTAAACCTGAAACATCCGGCTGAAGCCGACCGTTTTTTGTCCCTGCTGTGTCGCAAAGCCCCGGTAATAGGGAACGATCGCTTCTCCAAAACTAGTTTGATACTCCTGCGAATCAAGATAGGAGTTGATCTCTGCCTCATATCCTTTTTGAGTGTAGAGATTGACGTGGTAGGCAATCTCTGTTTCATCGTAGGGCGCACGACCCAGTAGATGTTTGTAATTCAACTCAATAAAGCGAACCTGAGGCGTGGAGTAAAAAAACTTTTGTCGATATAACTCCGACTGTGCTAAAAGACGCACAAAATCTCGAACCCGAATATCACCCTGCCGCAACAGCGATTCAGCACTGGTTAAGCGCTCACTCTGCATCAAGTGATCATTGCCAAACACCTGACGATAGGCAACATGAATGACGGCTTGCACATCATCTTCTGTCCAATTTGCCCGCAGTTCTGTTGGTACGTTCCCTACAAATGGCTCAATTCCTAACTGTGTAGATACAGAACTAGACATGACTTCTCCTTAATTTCGATGAAATTTTAAACAGAAAAATCATGCCCAGAACCTCAAAAAACTGTTTGTGCCAGAATTCTAGCAACCACAATCTTTTGTTGTTCTGGGCAACAAAAACCTAGCTCAGTGCATTGATGGCGTAGTCAATGTAGGAATTTGCTTCAACAGCAGAGTCGCCACTCAAACCGTGGTTTGAACGAACGTGCTTCAGCGCTTCAACATACCAGCTTGGGGACAAGTCAAAGGTGCGGTTGATTTCTGCCAAGCCACCAATCAAATACTCATCTAGAGGACCTGTACCACCTGCAATGAGGCAGTAAGTGACGATACGGAGGTAGTAACCAATGTCGCGAACGCACTTTGCCTTACCACGGGCATCAGCCGCGTAGTTAGGACCCTGCATTTGGGTGGTGTAGGGAAACTTTTGGTACACTGCATTCGCTGCACCTTCAGCCAAGCTCTGTGCCTTGCTGCTCAATGCTTTTGCAGCATCAAGACTGGCAGCCGCTTGACGGAAGCGTCCAAAAGCGACCTGAATTTCGGTAGAGCTAAGAAACCGTCCTTGAGAATCGGCGGTTGCGACGGCTTCGGTTAAAGGGGTTTTCATGCTGAATTCTTCCTCTTCAATGATTTTGCAAGTTGACGTTAAAAGAAGGGTGCCATCCATCATGTGTCGTGTCCAACAGGACACATGACTAATGACGAGTAGTTAAAGACTTAACCGACGGCAGCAGCAGCTTGATCAAAGTAGCTGCCCAACTCAGACATCAGAGCGCTGCAATCGCCACGGGTCACGTTGTTGGGGTCGTTTGCAAGCGCGATCGCAGCTTCTTTCATTTTTTTCACACCGGCTGCAACAGAACCACCGGGAACGCCCAGCGCCTGGTAGGTTTCGCGCAAGCCATTGAGGCAGCGATCGTTGAGTACGCTAGCATCGCCAGTGAACACCGCGTAGGTCACGTAACGTAGGATGATTTCCATGTCACGCAAGCAAGCTGCCATGCGACGGTTGGTGTAAGCATTGCCGCCGGGTTGAATCAATTGGGGCTGCTCTTCAAACAAGGAGCGGGCTGCATTTGCAACGATCGTGGATGCGTTGCCAGTGATGCGGTTAACAACATCCATGCGCTTGGTACCAGCATCCACCATCGCTTTCAAGGCATCGATTTCAGCATTGCTAGCGTAAGCGCCACGAGTATCTGCTTGAGAGACTACTTTTGTAAAAGCGTCGAGCATTTCAGCTTCTCCTAGTATTTTTGACATTAAAAACACAAATTCTTAAAGCGTTGCTGTCTGCAAAACTATTCCCCACCATTGAGCAACGAAACTACCAGGACGAAGGAACAAACTAGCTCTCTTTTGCACATAAACCTTGCGTGTTTGCAAACAAAGTTTATGCCACAAAAGTTAGAAGTGATTCTAATAAAGCTGTCTGCTTCTAGCCAACCAGCGGTGCGTCAATCAATACAGTGAAGATTGCAAAACAGTCTTCCAAAATTCATGCGTAGTCTGTCCCAATTCATTCAAGGTATGCCTCGAATTTTTAAAGTGGGTTTAAAGAGCGTTCTAGAGGTTGTTTTCTACCGCTCAAAACGGTTTAAGTAGACCATCAAACCAAGAAAATGGTATGCAATGAATTTTTAGGAAGGCGAACCTTAATTCAGCTAGGAATCAATGGTTGCTGTGCTTCTTGAACTTGACATTGATTAAAGCAAGCCCAATGTGCAAAATTTGTGCAAAATTAAGATGAGTGTTCGTATAAGCGGTTACAAAATATTAAGAAGCGCTGCATCCCTTCTATATCAAGGCTTCTAGATTCTTTGCTTGTCTGAGTCGGCTGTTATGTTTGTTTACACTTGTTCAAACAACTAAACATAAAAAGTGGGTTTGGGGAGACATTAACCATTCTCTTGCTCGTTAAGCTCTAGCGGTATCCTGACGGTGAAGGTTGTCCAGCCATCGCCACTGGAGACCTCAACGGCTCCTTGAAGCGGCTCAATCAGTCGTTTGACGAGTGCCAGACCCAACCCTGTACCCCGGTGCTGCCAGGGATTAAGGCTGGGAATGCGATAAAACTTGTCGAACACTCGGTTTAGCTCGTCAGCCGCAATTTCAACGCCAGAATTGCTGACGCTAATCTGAATGTGCGATCGCGCCAGGGTGGACGATCGCTCTACCCATTGCAGCGACACAACAATGCTTTCACCCGATGGTGTGTACTTACAAGCATTTTGCAACAGTTCGTTAAGAATGCGTTCTAGATAGGAATAATCGGTTGTTAAGGGCGGTAGGGGCACTGCCACGCGAGTTTCCAGACGTTGCTGCTGGCTGCTAAGACGATCGGCAAAAGGCACTAAAAGCGCCGCCAGCCAGTCCCGAAGATCCAGCGTACTGCGGTTGAGCGGTTCGATCTGCTGCTCCAGGCGAGACAGATCAAGCAGGTCGTCGATTAACATGGTTTCGCGCTGGCATTCGTCGCGCAAGACCTGGACGTAGCGGGCTGCACGTTGAAAAGACCCTGGCTGCAATACTAAGGAAGATGGGTCTGCGGCATTGCGCGATCGCCCGTCTTCCGTTTGCAACAGCACCACTTCTAGCATTTGAATTGCCATTCTGATGCTGGACATTGGTGTACGCAGTTCGTGCGAAACGGTGCTGACAAAGTCGTCCTTGAGCTGATTGAGCTGCTCCAGTTTATCGACTTGCGCTTGTGCGGCTTGATAGAGCCGTGACTGCCGCAGGGCGATCGCACACTGATTGGCAACTTGCTGCACCAGGCGGACTTCCTGCTCCGAAAAAATGTAACCCGCATGGTTGACAAGCCGCAAATCTCCTAATACGGCTTGATCGTCAACGATCGGACACGCCAGCCGTACTTGTTCTTGAATCGGCTGCACATCCACATTGCAGTACTGAAAATGCTGTCCCTCTAGTAGCTGCTGGTAGATTTCTGGAAACTGTGACATGGGGATCAGGCGACCTTGAAGGTTCTCTACTGCCGTCGTATATTCGTAGCGCACATTCACCGCACGCTGAGGCAGATCGTAAACTGCGACGCTGCATCGGCTTACAGCCAGTGTGACAGCGAGTTCTTCTACGACTGCCCGTAAAATTTGGTCTTCGTCCAGACTGTCACGCACCCGTTCAGCAATCCGCTTCAACGTCGCTTCAAAGCTAAAGGCTTGCTGCAAGAGGAGAGTGCGTTCTTGCACCTGTTCTTCTAAACGGGCGTTGAGTTGCTGCACTTGCTGATAAAGCTGCGACTGTTGAATGGCGATCGCCAACTGATCCCCAACGGCACGGGTTAGCTCAATTTGCCAGTCTTGCCAGACGAAAGGTTCGGGTCCACGGATCAGTGTGATATTGCCCCAGACCACGCCGTTCATCTGCAAAGGCACTGCCAGCCATGCACCCGGAAACGTTTGCGCCAGAATTTGAGTCATTTCATGGGCGATCGTGCTGGCATCATCGAGCCGCACAATTTCCAGTTGTTTTAACCGTGCCGTGATGGGGTTGCCCTCATCAGGAATTTCTAGCCCTACTACGTCTAAGCCGACAGGTGCAACCTCTGGGCTTTGTCGATAGCTAGCTTGATGGATCCAAACACCTTGCTCTGGTAAATATTGCAAAATGTTTGCTTGTTCCACCTGAAGCAAACTGCCCATTTCAATGACGGCTGTTTGGAAGATGGTTGTGAGATCCAGTGATTTGCGGATTGCCTGAATGACTCGACTCAGCGCTTGTTCTTGCCTTGCCTGCTGCTGCGTTTGCTGATAAAGGTCGCTTTGGTGGATGGCGACCGCAACCTGAGCCGACAACTTTTTGAGTAGGTCAATCTCCAACTCGTTCCAAGGGCGCGGTGCCGTACATTGCTGTACCACCAGCAGCCCCCACAGATGTCCTAGCCCATCTTCATTTCGGCTTACCTGGCTCGGAGGCAGCAAGACTGGAATGACCAGATTTGCTCTGACCTGAAATTGCCTCAGTAGACCGACATAGCACTCAGCCAACCCCGCATTTTCTAGATCGTCAATGCTGCTAATGTTGCCGTTTGCATAAGGGATCAAACAGTCTGCCAGCACTAAACAGGGATCAAAAATGCGCCGCCCCAGCATGGGAGTCCAACCATCTCCCACTGATTCCACAATGACAAAGCCGCTCCAATTGGGATCAAAGCGAAAAATGATCACACGATCGGTCTGGAGCAGTTGACGTACTTCTGTAACTGTTGTGTTGAGAATCTCATCCAGGTCAAGCGACTGACGTACCCGTTGCGCGATCGCGACCAGTAGGCGCTCTCGTTCCGCCTGCTGGCGCAAAAGGGCTTCTGCCCGCTTGTACTCCGTAATGTCGCGGCTGACACACAGCAAAAAATCGACGCTGCCATCCCGGCTGAACTCTGGCACAATCCGCGCTTGATAACTTTTCAAACCAGAGGGTGTCGAAATTTGAAACTCAGTAATTTGTTCCTGACTCGTATCCAGCACGACTTGCAGCGTCTCATGCCAAAATTCCACTAGCTCGGCGGGCATTCCCATCTCGGCGTTGGTGCGCCCAATAAAGGCTTCTACAGCAATGCCAGTTGCCACCTCGACTGCCGGATTGACGTAAACGTGGCGAAACTCTCGATCGAAGCGCACGACAATATCGGGAGAGTTTTCCACCAGTGCCCTAAATTCTTCCTGGCGACGGTGTAAGAGCGCTTCGGCTTGCCGCCGTTCGGTTACATCTTGAAAAATCAAGACACCACCTGTAATTTCGCCTTTGTCATTGCGAATGGGTGCAGCCGTGTCGCCGATCGCTCGTTCTAAGCCCTGCCTAGTTTGCAGCATACAAGGCTCAGAGATACTCACACTGACACCCTGACGGATTGCCTGCAAAAGCGGGTTTTCGATCGCTTCCCGTGTCTCTGCATGGATCAGACGCAACACCACCTCAGCAGAGGCACCCAATGCGTCTGACTGCTGCCAGCCCGTAAGGTCTTCCGCCACTGCATTCATAAACGTGATGCAGCCATGTTCATCGGTGGCGATCGTGCCATCGCCAATACTGGCTAACGTGGTTGCCAGCCATTGTTCCGCTTGAGCAAGCTGTTGCTCTAGCTGGTAGCGACGCAACGCAATGTTAATGGTTGTATGCAGCCCCACCTGATTAAAGGGCTTCACGAGATAGCCAAAGGGTTCCGTAGCCACCGCACGCTGAAGCGTCTCGTCTTCGGCATTGGCTGTGAGGTAGATAATGGGAATGCCCAACTGCTCATGAATCTGAGTTGCAGCAGCAATGCCATCCAGCCCACCCTCCAGCGAAATATCCATGAGAACGAGATCGGGTTGGATTTCGGCTACCACTCGAACGGCTTCTGTTCCTGAGGTCACACTTCCTACAACCGTATGTTCCGAATGCTCTAAAAAAGCCCGAATCATTAAGGCGGCTACAATCTCATCTTCAACAATTAAAATTCTTGCCATACGTGAGGCTGCTACTCCTGGCAGACAGAGCAAACTAAGAAGATACTATTCTCATCCCACACTGCACCAGAGCGAATCAGAAGAAATGAGGATCTTTGGGCTTGATACCACTTCTCAATCCGGGTGCCGAGACTTCAATGTTTGCTAACGACGCTAATTAATGTAAAGAGAACCAGTATATTTTTGTTTTGTAAAACCAGCGGATCACTTTAGCGATCGGTGCTTGTTTCGCGATCGCACCAGCGATTCTAGAACGCTAGTGATGAACGTCATCGCTGAAAGCATGGGTCTCACAGTAAAGAGCGACCCAGGCTCACACTCTCCTTTAGGCAGCACGTTAGGGACTGAATAAATTACGAAAAAGACATAATAGCAAATTTTGACTGGGCTACCTGAGCCATTGTTGAGTTTGATCAAGCAAAACTGATTTAACTCTTATCGGATGCAGGGTTCGCCCAACCGCGTAGAGGCTGTAGAAACGGGTTTAGTCGTGTTGGGTGCCAAAACGGGGAGTGGGCGATCGCTTTTTTATGAAGGGGACTGTCCCTCAAGCAAGACTTGATCAGCCGACACGGACGACCGAAAGGCAAGAGGCAAGGGTTTTACAATCTGCTGTCGCAGTTTCCCTCTCTGTAGCTGCGATTTTAGTTGCCAAGGCTACCAGCCTCTGGACTGGGGCTTTTTGGCATGGCAGCTAAAGGCAAACGTCATCCAGCTAAAATTTCACTCTTGCCCATCATCCTGAAGCGATAGACATAGCTGTACCCAGCGCCACAGGCGACGCTTTTGGGGTCAGGTAGAATAGCGGCAGTTGCGCCCTGCCGTTCGGTTTGCCACTCTCAATTCTTAAAGGAGACATTTATGAACCATCGGGCGATTAAAAAAGAATCTAACCTTTTCTATAAAGCTGTCTTACCGTTATTGGAAAAAGGAGGCAACTTTGAGAGTTTGGTCTTAACCGATCTGGCAAAAATTTTGCAGATCTGCGGGCGTAGTAAGGGCGAACTGGCATCCGATGAGCTACTCGCTTTTCTAGTCGTTTTTGCGTTGATGAAGCAGGATACAGAAAAGCTGCATATTGCGATCGACGTGTGGGATACCTCCAGTGATGTGCGGCGAAACACTGAGAAAGAGATGCTAAAGCTGCTCCTGGAATTAACTAATGGCACGAGTCAGAATGAACAGTTAGCACTGCCCTCGGTTTTGAACAGGTTTGATGAAGAAAAAGGCACTAATTATTTAGATAAAGTTGTTAACGCGCTTTACCGCTTTGCTCAGGTCATTGTTAAAGCAGATGGCAAAGTGACCATGCAAGAAATGGAAGCATTATCCCGAATCTGGCAATTGCTGCACTCTTACAATCGTTCTGATTATGCCCAGGCGACTGCTTCCGAAAACTTCTCGCTACCCGTTCAGAATGTTGATGATGTATTGGCTGAACTGAACAAGTTAGTGGGCATGGAGAATATTAAAACTGAAGTGAGAACACTGACCAATTTTCTGCGGGTACAGCAAGCCCGATCGCAGCGCGGCATGGCAAAAACACCTACTTCACTTCATGCTGTCTTCTCTGGACCGCCTGGAACTGGTAAAACAACGGTGGCTCGCTTGATGGGGAAGATATTTAAAGAGCTAGGCTTTTTGGCAAAAGGTCATC